>NZ_CAUFYA010000046.1:0-43074 GCF_959596855.1 uncultured Butyricimonas sp. | reverse complement strand
TCCATGCTCCATAATATTCGTAGAAATAAAATTCACCGACAGTGAATGATGCCTGTGGTTTTCCAAGTTGCGTGATAAAAAATAAACCGGGAAGTTATTGTGTTGTGCAATAAACTTCCCGATCGGTGTATAGTTCAAATTAAAGTATCCTTAAAAATGGTGGAAGACCCTAGCAATCTTCCACCGCACTCTCTGTCTTTGCTTTACACCAACTCAGCATCACGCCGATTTTTGAAAATTCTAGTTTGTCTGAAAGTGGATATTCATTTCACTTCATGCTTTTAACAGTTTGAGTCAAAACTATGACATATCCCGAAAGTAACGGGAATAAGCGGCAATTTCCGTGTAAAGTCAATGTAACAAAGAACGCCCTTTTGACAAAATAGTGTCAATATTGGATAACAAAGAAATAAATAATTTTTGTTATTCGCAACAATAAGCATATAAAATTGTCAATATTCGGCATTTTTTTTAGCGAGGGGTATTATTTATCTTAACGTGTAATTGTGGTGGTTGATAGTTTAATATTTGATATATCGGTATTTAGGTGAAATTGGAAGTGTCCGTTTATTGGTTGTGTTACACGAGTATATTTGATAATATTAAGAATTTTCGTTGAATAGTTTGGTGCAATGTTGGATTATTGTATTTGTTTTTAATATTGCTGGCTTTATTGATACCGTAATTCTTGATAGCCGGTATTGTAATTTTACATTCCATGTGCTGGAATCTGTATTTTAAATTTTAAGATAAGATTCGTCTTTAGAGAGGGAAAGTCCGTGAACGGGTGAAATTTATTATAACTAAATTATTTGCCCTACGTTTATATGAGGTATTCTAACTAAACTAAATACGATATATGGCAGATGCAGTAGGAGTCTCCAAGAAAGGAGAGAAGAAGAAAATTATATTCTTGATTATTTTTATTATCGTGGCCATTGTTGCTGTTGTTCTATGGTGGCTGAATTACAGGAAGTATATTAGCACGGATGACGCGAATCTCGACACGTACCGGATCGGTGTTTCGTCACAGGTGATGGGGCAGGTGACCCGCTTGTACGTGATGGAGGGGGATACCGTGCGGCAAGGAGATCTGCTGCTGACTCTTGACGATAGCGTTGCTTTGGCTCGCGTAAGTCAAGCAGAAGCGCAAAGAGAACAGCAATTGGCTCAACTTGCCTCACGGCGGGTGAGCCTCGTGACGGCTCGTAAAGAGTTGAATATTGCCCGGTTGACCGAACAGTTGAACCTCGAGAATTATCAACGGGCGAAGGCGCAGTACGAGCGTAACGTGATTCCGCTCGAGAAATATCAAGACGTGGAACAGGCATGGAAAGCTTCGAAATTGCAGACAGAGATAGCCCGTGACCGTTTCCCCGCGGTCGAGGCGGAATTGAAAGCCGCGGAGGCCGCGATACGTGCCGTGGAGGCGACGATTGCCTCGGCACGTGCGGAGTTGGGATACTATCGGGTGTTGGCTCCCGCTGACGGAATCGTCGGCAAGAGGTGGGTGTTGCCGGGGGATATGCTCGAGGCGGGACAGACGGCGTTTACCTTGAACCGGGGAACGGATATCTGGGTGGCGGTTTATCTTGAAGAGACGAAGTTTAAAGAGATATACTTGGGACAAAAAGCCCAATTCACGCTGGACGCTTACGACAAACTGACTTTCGAGGGGCGGGTGTATTATATCGGGGATAACACGGCGTCGGAGTTCGCTCTCGTGCCGCCGAATAACGCTTCCGGTAATTTCACGAAAGTGACGCAGCGTATTCCTCTGAAGATTTCTATTGACAAGGTGGAGGGGGACGACGGGCAGAAAGCCCGGGTCAAACTGGTATCGGGAATGTCGGCAACCGTTAAAATCGTGAAGGAATGAGCGAAACTGCTGTTGCCGGGGGAGGAAGTTATAAATGGCTCGTGTTGCTTAACGTGATGCTTACCACCTTTATGGCGGTACTCGATTCGACGGTGGTCAACACGGGACTGCCCGTGATTATGGGTACGCTCGGGGCTTCGATGAATAGTGCCGAGTGGATTCTCACGGGGTATATGCTCTCCATGGCAACGATACTTCCGGCGGCGGGGTGGTTGTCTGACCGTTTCGGGTACAAGCGCATCTTTGTTTTCTCGTTGGTGGTCTTTACCGTCGGTTCGTTCATGTGCGGGAATTCCACGGCTATCGGGGAACTCGTGTTCTGGCGTATTATCCAAGGCGTGGGAGGCGGGTTGCTGATGCCCGTGGGGATGGCGGTCGTGACGACCGTTTTTCCCGTTGAGCAACGGGGGATGGCACTCGGTTTTTGGGCGATAGCTTCGGCGGCGTCCGTTTCGTTCGGGCCGCTTATCGGGGGATATCTTGTGGATAACCTGAACTGGAATTATATCTTTTTCGTGAATATACCTATCGGGATATTCAGTATTATATACACGCTGATCGTGCAACGGGAGTACAAGACGGGAGTGAGCAAAAAATTTGATATTCCCGGGTTTATCACTTCGGCGATCTTTCTGCCGGTATTCCTGTACGGGTTGTCGGAGGTGACGTCGAGCACGAACACGAAAGGGTGGTCCAGTCCCCTCGTGTTGGGGTGTATGTGGGTGGCGGTCGTGAGTTTCGTGTTGTTTCTTTACACGGAACTGACCGTGAAGAATCCCATGATTAACTTGAAGATATTCAAGGATCATAATTTCTCGTTGGCGAACTTGATCGTGTTTATTTTCGGTATCGGGATGTTTGGGAGTACTTTCTTGATACCCTTGTACATGCAGGATTCACTGGGGTATTCGGCTTACCAGACCGGGTTATTCTTTTTGCCCGTGGGATTCCTGCAGGCGGTGGCGTCGCCCATGGCGGGAAATATGACGCGGTGGGTGAATCCCAAGATTGTGATTATGACCGGGCTGATACTCCTGTGTAGCAGTTTCTACATGAACTACTCGTTTTCCTTTCTCACGGACAAATGGTATATTATGGTGAGTCTTTATTTGCGGGGTGTTGGGTTGGGTATCCTCTATCCCCCTTTGCTGAACGTGTCATTCCGGCAAATCGGTAACCGGCAGATGGCACAGGCATCGAGTGTCACGAATATCGTGCGGCAAATCGGGGGAAGTTTCGGCGTGGCGATGTTCAGTCACTTGTTGACTCAACGACAGACTTATCACACGGAACGCTATCACGAGGCGATAGCTTACACGGGGCAGACCTATTCGAATACGGTTGACGGGTTAGCCCGTTTCTTTGCCTCTAACGGGGGATTGGGACATTCCGAGTCGGTCAGTTACGCGAAAGAATATATTCTCGAACACGTGGATATGGAGGCGTATATTAGCGGGATCAACGATGTATTCTACGTGGCATTCGTGATCACGATACTTGCGATTATTCCCATGTTCTTTTTGAAAACAAAATGAATGATTATATGAGACGTATATTATCTGTTATTGTAATGTTGTCGGCTGTTTTTCAGGCAGGTGCTAAAAACGGTTACCAGCCCCATCTTGACCGCTTGAAGATGAATTATACCGCGGGTGTTACTTTGCGCATTCCCATTTACGATGGCGGTAACCGCCGGAGTGAAAAAATCATCGGTCAGTCCCGCACGGCTCAAGCCGATGCGGCTATCCGTCTGTTGGAAAAACAAGTGGAAAACGAGATAGTCGCCTGTTATAACGACCTTCATTCCTGCAGAACGAAAATAGAATTGCTTGCACTCCAAGTAAAGGTGGCGGAGGAAGCCTATCGCCAAGCGGAAGTGAACTATCGGGAAGGCGCGATCACGAATCTCGAATTGCTAACCAGTTCTACCAATGTCACGAATACCAAACTGCAATTGGAACAGGAAAAAATCAATTACACGCTCATGTACTATCAGTTGATGGTGGCTATCGGGAGAACGATAATCTATCCATAATCCAGAATAATACCGTCTGGTATGCCTTGTCCTGTTCGGACATGAGCGCGTTTATTTTTAAGTCTGTATTTTTTTGCAGTTCGTTGTACGGGACTAAGTCAAAGAAATTTCTGCTAATATCTTCACTCATTTTTTGTATTAGCAGTGGAAGGATGATGTCACCCATTTTTATCAAGGTTTTATATTCTTCAACTTCTTTGGAAGCATCAGAGCGGCTGCTTAATTTTACTCTGTGATTTGTATCGCAAGCATGTTTCCAGTCTTTATATCGTTTTTCAAAACGTTGACGAGTGGAGTCCGGGATTTCAGAAACCGCTTTCTCTATAACTTTTTTGTCCTTGGCGGTAAATGTCCATTTGTTTTCACCAAAAGTTAATAGAGAAAGTAAAACCAGAATAGATGTAATAGCTGTTTTCATAGTTGTATGTTTTTCTTATACGTTAAAGCAGTTGAACGAGTAAACCGTTTTATGACGATACACCTCGCCCGGCTTGAGTAATGTCGCGGGGAACGAGGGATGATGAGGACTGTCGGGGAACATTTGTGTTTCTAGGGCAATGCCCGAATAAGCCCCGTAATGTTTACCGTTTTTACCGTTTGGCACGTTGATGTGTTTGCCGGTATATACTTGCAGTCCGGGGTAGTCGGATAGAATGGTGAGCGTGATCCCGTTCTTCGGGTGGGACAATTCAGCCATGAGTTGCGGTACACCGAGGTCCCCGTACACGTAGCAATCGTCCAACCCGTCTTCCTGTAAGGCAAGGAAAAGCGGTTTGTTGAAATTGAAAGCGTACTTGTTTTCTGCAGGGAGGATATTGCCCGTGGGAATCAAATCGGGAGTTGTTTCGAGATAGCGTTGGGAATACAGGTGCAACTCGTGATTTCCTATATTCTCGTCATCCGGTTTGAGGTTGAAGTAAGGATGTTGCGTGAGGTTCACGTGGGTGGCTTTGTCGCAGGTTGCCTCGTGAATGACCCGAAACACGTTTTGTTCTATCGAGTACCGTACGGTGACATCCAATGTCCCGGGAAAACCGCCCTCTCCGTCTTGATCGGTAAGGCGAAGGATCAAGTGTTCGTCATCCGGTTGCTCGACATCCCAAATTCGCTTGTCAAATCCTGCCGAACCGCTATGCAGGCAATTCCCGTTGTCGTTTTTATCTAAAGAGAATGTTTGCCCGTTTATTTCAAAAGCGGCATCTTTTATCCGGTTACCATAGCGTCCGATAAGTGCGCCGAAATACGGGTAATTATTCAGGTATGCGGGCTCGGTGTATTGTTCGACAGTATCGAACCCGAGTACGACGTCCGTCTGCTTCCATTTGCAATCACGGACAAATAGATTTTTGATGATTCCGCCGAGGTTACAGACATGAATCTCAAGGCACTCGTTTTTCAAGATATATTCTTTCAGTTTCATGGTTCGTGATTTTTATCGAGTCATAAAAGTAAGCAATAGACGACGATTTTCATTCATGTACCGTCAAAATTTTAAAGAAAATACTTTAACTTTGTAAACAATGGTCGTGCAAAAGCTGTCAAAGCTCTTGTTACGTGTCATTTTAAACTCTAAATTTTAAATTCTACACCATGGATACAAGCGTGTTGGAACAGAGATTTCAAGAGATATACGGGGGAAAGGTGGAACATCTTTATTTTGCCCCCGGACGGGTGAATCTGATCGGAGAACATATTGATTATAACGGGGGACGGGTGTTCCCTTGTGCCTTGAGTTTCGGGACTTATTTATCGGTTGCCCGTCGGGGTGACCGTAAAAGCGGTTTTGCCAGTATGAATCTGCCGTATCAGGGCGTGTTGGATGAAAGTGCTTTCACGGGTAAACCGAACGAGTGGGTGAAATATCCCTTGGGCGTCATGAAAGAATTTGCGAACCGGGGATTCAACCCGTGGGGTTTCGATATATTGTATTTCGGGGATATTCCCAGTGGTGCGGGGCTATCTTCTTCCGCCTCGATGGAGGTGGTGACGGCGTATATGCTGAATGATCTGCTAGGAGCGAATTTAGACACGGTCGAGCTGGTAAAAATGTCCCAGCATGCGGAAAACGATTTCGTGGGGATGAATTGCGGGATTATGGACCAGTTTGCCGTGGGAATGGGAAAGAAGGAACATGCCATCGCGCTGGATTGTGCCACCTTGGATTACGATTTGATACCCTTGAATATTAACGGCTACAAATTGGTGATCACCAACTCGAACAAGAATCACGATTTGGTGACTTCCAAATATAACGAACGGCGAAGCGAGTGCGAACAAGCGTTGGCGGCTATCAACCGGGAAGTGAAAACCGCTCACCTTTGTGATCTCAGTCCCGTGACATTCGAGAAACTGGCGTATCTTATGCCGAACGATACGGTGTATAGAAGGGCTCGTCACGCCGTGACGGAAAACGAACGGGTAAACGAGGCGATCGAGGTGCTCCAAAAAGGTGAGCTGACTCGCTTCGGGCAATTGATGAACGACTCGCATCGTTCGTTGAAAGAGGATTACGAGGTCACTGGCAGGGAGATGGATACTCTGGCGGAAGAGGGGCAGAAACTGCCCGGAGTGTTGGGTTCCCGTATCACGGGCGGCGGTTTCGGCGGTTGCACGGTGAGCCTTGTGCAAGAGGATAACGTGCAGGATTTTATCGAGAGGCTTGCCGGGATTTACCATGACAAGATCGGTTTGAATGCCGAGTTCTACGTGGCGGATATTGGCGACGGGGTGCGGAAAGTTTACTAAAGTACAAACCTAAATAATTGGAAAGATGTTGAACACGAATTTTGAATTCTGGGATTATCTCATTTTCGGGCTATATGCCGTTATGATTATTGCCGTGGGTTTGTGGGTTTCGAGGGGAAAGAAAGGCGTACAAAAGACAACGGAGGATTATTTCCTCGCTAGTAAATCATTGCCGTGGTGGGCTATCGGGGCTTCTCTGATAGCGGCTAATATCTCTGCCGAGCAGTTTATCGGGATGTCCGGTTCGGGCTTTGCCGTGGGGTTGGCTATTGCTTCCTACGAGTTTATGGCCGCCTTGACGTTGATTGTCGTGGGTAAGTTTTTCCTGCCTGTTTTTATCAAGCAAGGGTTATACACCATCCCGGAGTTCGTGGAGAAGCGTTTTTCCAAGAATTTGAAAACGATACTTGCCGTTTTTTGGATTGCTTTATTTGTTTTCGTCAACTTGACATCCGTGCTTTTTCTCGGGGCAAAAGCGATAGACACGATTATCGGTACGGGCAACGGGGACTTGTTTATCCCTTCCATCGTGTGCCTTGCTTTCGTGGCGGCCGCTTATTCCATATACGGGGGACTGTCGGCAGTGGCTTGGACGGATGTGATTCAAGTCGCTTTATTGATTATCGGCGGTGTGATTACAACTTTGATAGCCTTGGATAACGTGTTGCCCGGCGGCGGAGTGGTGGAAGGCTTCAAGCACGTGGTGGATACGGCAGAGGACAAGTTTCACATGATTATTTCCAAGGATAACCCGGAATTTAAGAACTTGCCCGGAATCGCCGTTCTGGTAGGAGGTCTGTGGGTAGCGAATTTGTATTACTGGGGGTTCAATCAATATATCATCCAGCGTACACTGGCGGCGAAGTCATTAAAGGAAGCCCAGAGGGGAATAGCTTTCGCGGCATTCTTGAAATTGATCGTTCCGTTGATAGTGGTTATTCCGGGCATCGTGGCTTTCGTGATGTACACGGAGACAAAAGATCCCTCGGTAACGGCGATGTTCGAGATGACGGGTGGTAATGACAAGGCTTACCCGTGGCTGATCGGAACTTTCGTTCCCACGGGATTAAAAGGATTGGTTCTTGCGGCTTTGGCGGCGGCGATCGTGTCTTCGTTGGCTTCCATGTTAAATTCCACGTCTACCATTTTCACGATGGATATTTATAAACCTTACATAAATCACGGTGCTTCCCACAAAAAGTTGGTAAACGTGGGACGGTTAACTGCTGCTGCGGCTTTGATTATAGCCGGTTTTATCGCTCCTTTGATGGCGAATTTCGATCAGATGTTTGTGTATATTCAAGAGTACACGGGATTGGTGAGCCCTGGTATTCTGGCAGTGTTCCTGATGGGATTGTTCTGGAAGAAAACGACCAACCGGGGAGCCATTATCGGGGTGCTGGTTTCTATCCCGGTAGCGTTGTTGCTGAAATTCTTGCCGATACAAATGCCATTCCTCGATCAGATGATGTACACCTTCCTGTTGACGATGGTAACAATCGGTATGGTTAGTCTGGCAACCTGTGAAACCGACGATGACCCGAAAGGCTTGGTGTTGACTTCCGAGTTATTCAAAACAGATAAAGTATTTAATATCTGTGCCTATATTATCTGTATTCTTTTGGCGGTGATATATACGTTGTGCTGGTAGGAGAGAATTAAAAAGCCCCGCCGGAGCGGGGCTTTGTTTTTATAGTTGGTTTACAACTTCAACGTTGTCCATTCCCATTTGAATAGCCTCGATGTTCATCGGGATCATCTTGTGGTGACGGGCGGGCAATGATTTTGCTAACCCTTTTTCCACGTTATCCAATTTCACGATCGGTTTTACTTTCAAGAAGCCACCGAGAACGATCATGTTGAATACTTTCGGGTTACCTTTTTCAGCTGCGATGGCTGTTCCCTCGATTTTGTAGATGTTGATATCTTTTCTCGTGGGATTGTGGGTAATACCGTTCGGGTCGTAGATCAAGACACCACCGGGTTTTACCATGCTCTCAAACTTATCCATTGATTGTTGGTTAAGAATGATGGCAGTATCATATTTGGTTAAGATCGGGGAGCTGATGCGCTCGTCACTCAGGATGACGGTTACGTTGGCAGTACCACCGCGCATTTCAGGACCGTAAGACGGCATCCATGCCACCTCTTGATCTTGCATAATTCCGGAGTAAGCGAGAATTTTTCCCATGGAAAGAACTCCTTGCCCACCGAATCCTGCTATAATGATTTCTTCTGTCATAATTAGTAAATTGAAAATTGAAAATTGAAAATTGAAAATGATGATTGACAATCTTCAAGTTTCTTGTTATTGTTTTAATTCGTCTAATTTGTAAACTGCGATTGAAAATTGAAAGTTGAAGGATATTCATTTTCAATTTTCAATTCTGCATTTTCAATTATCTTTGATGTCTCCTAACTGGTATTTCGGGAACATGTTGTCAACCATCCACTTGTTGGCGTCAACCGGGGTCATTTTCCAACCGGAGTTACAAGTACCGACGATTTCCACGAAAGAAGTACCTTTTTCTTTCCGGGTATTCTCGAATGCCTTGCGGATAGCGGCTTTTGCTTTGCGCACGTTAGCCGGGGTATGTACCGACTGACGGGTTACATAGCAAGTTCCGTCCAATTGAGCGAGTAATTCGGTCAATTTCATCGGGAATCCGTTCAACTTGGCGTCACGTCCGTAAGGAGTGGTAGCGGTAACCTGTCCCAGAAGGGTGGTCGGTGCCATTTGTCCCCCGGTCATACCGTAGATAGCGTTGTTGATAAAGATCACCACGATGTTTTCACCACGGTTGCAAGCGTGCATGATTTCCCCGCATCCGATAGATGCCAAGTCACCGTCACCTTGGTACGTGAACACGTAACGATCCGGGTGAATGCGGCTGATTCCGGTAGCAACGGCAGGTGCGCGACCGTGAGCTGCTTCCGCCCAGTCAATGTCCAAATAATTGTAAGCGAGCACGGAACATCCTACCGGAGATACACCGATGGTCTTGTCCTGAATACCCATTTCTTCGATCACTTCCGCCAAGATTTTGTGAACCACGCCATGGGAACATCCCGGGCAGTAGTGCATCACGTTGTCGGTAAGCACGGGAGTTTTCTTGTAAACAATATTCTCCTCTTTTATTATATCTTTTAATTCTACTGACATAGCTTATGCTCCTATAATTTGTTTTTCAAGTGCTTCAACGATCTCTTCCGGTGTCGGGATCACACCCCCGAAACGTCCGTAGTGTTCTACCGGGATGTCATGGTTTGCCACGTTCAATCGAACGTCTTCAATCATTTGTCCGGCACTCATCTCTACAGTCAAGATACCCTTAACTTGTTTTGACAGGCGAGCCACTTCTTTTTTCGGGAAAGGATAAAGCGTGATCGGGCGAAGGATACCCACTTTGATTCCTTTTTCACGACACAGTTGTACGGCCTTTTGGCAAATACGGGAAGCTGATCCGTAAGCCACGAACAGGTAGTCTGCATCCTCGCATTGGATCTCCTCGAAGCGAACGTCGTTCTCTTCCATTTCCTTGTATTTAGCCTGAAGTTTGTGGTTGAATTTTTCTTGTTTGTAAGAGTCAAGTTCAAGAGAAGTAACCGTGTTGTGGTAACGATGCGGTTTCTTTCCGGTCAATGCCCAACTGTCGGACATTTTTTCGATCTCTTCCTCTGTCCAGCGAGCTTTGGGTTCGCTCAATTGAACTTTTTCCATCATCTGTCCGATAACACCGTCGGCAAGGATCATGGCGGGATTGCGATATTTGAAAGCGAGGTCAAATCCAAGACCCACGAAATCATTCATTTCTTGCACGGAAGCGGGAGCAAGCACGATCAAGTGATAGTCACCATGACCACCACCTTTGGTTGCTTGGAAATAGTCACTCTGTGCCGGTTGGATGGTTCCCAATCCTGGGCCTCCGCGTACAACGTTCACGACCAGACACGGTAACTCGGCTCCTGCCAAGTACGTGAGTGCTTCTTGCATTAGCGACATACCGGGGCTGGATGAAGATGTCATAGCTTTTTTACCGCAAGCGGCGGCACCGTATACCATGTTGATGGAGGCCAATTCACTCTCGGCCTGCAACACAACCATTCCTGTTTCCTCCCACGGTTTGCGTGCCATGAGAGTTTCCATGACTTCGGATTGCGGGGTAATAGGATAACCGTAGTATGCGTCACATCCGCAACGGATTGCGGCCTCGGCTATTACCTCATTCCCTTTCATTAATTTTACTTCTGCCATTTTTGGTAGTTTTTATTCTTATTCTACATTCATTTTGTAAACGGTAATTACCGAGTCAGGGCATACCAGCGCACAGCTGGCACATCCAATACATGCTTCCGGATTTACCATCTCGGAGTAGTTGTATCCTTTACCGTTTACCTCTTTTGCCAAAGCAAGAGTTTTGGTAGGACACGCGACCACGCAAAGGTTGCATCCTTTACATTTTTCTTTGTCAACGACGACAGCGCCTCTAAATTTTGCCATAATTGAATAATAGGTTATGATTTATAAATAAATTCTCTATTTCTCTTCTAGTTTGTAACGCATTTACGGGATAAAATTACAAACTTAAATTGAATCTTGAAATAGTTTGTTACCATTTTAACATTGTTTTGCTTTTATCCCGAAATTGTTTTCTTTCAAGGCTTGAATCAATTGAAAATTGAAAGTTGAAAATTCAATTCTCCATTTTCAATTATTTGTGGTCCGCGGCGAAACGTTTCAACCGTTCTTCTAGGTCGGGCATGCGTTCGAGTCCCGTTTGGGATACGCAAGCGCGCAAACCTTGTTTTTTTGAGCCGGTATCCCGCAACGGAATCGCGGATATGCCATAATACAGGATTGCTTTTGCCAACTCGCCACCGGAGAATCCCGGGTAAATCAGCGTGAAGTAGAATCCGTCGGCAATCGGTTCCTCCAGATCCCGATCGTACACGATCTCGAAACCGTATTTGGTAAAGAGTGTTTTCATGGCGTTAGCCCGCTCGGCGTATTCCCGTACCCCGTCGAGGATGTTGATACGCCCCTCGTTGGCAGCCTTCAGAATTGCAGCCATAGCGTACTGGCAGGAGTGGGTGGTTCCGGATGACAGGGTATAGATGATGCGGTTTACAATCGTGTACCCGAGTGTGCCCATTCCCCCGAAACGGTCGTGCAGGTTGTCGTACTTGCGGTTGTAAAGGGCGTCGGAAATACACATGATACCCAGACGTTGTCCTGCGTAGCTGAATAATTTTGAACCGGAGATCATCACGATATAGTTGTCCGTGTATTTGCCGACTGTGGCTTGGAACGGGGCCTTGCCCGGTACGGAAAGATCACGGCGGAAGTCCATGGCGAAGTAAGCGAGGTCTTCCAGCACGATCACGTCATATTTGGTGGCGAGTTCCCCGATAATTTTTAATTCTTCGTCCGTGAAGCAAATCCATGCCGGGTTGTTCGGGTTGCTGTACAGGATGGCGGAAATATTTCCCTTGGAGAGGTGTTCTTCCAGTTTCTCCCGGAGTTTTTCCCCGCGGTAGTTGTACACGTCGAATGACTCGAACGGTTTACCGATGACCTGCATCTGTGTTTTCTGCACGGGAAAGCCGGGATCGATGAAGAGCACGGTGTCTTTTCCCTTCTTGCATTCGGTCACTGCCATAAAGGCGGCGAAACAGGCTTGCATGGAACCCACCGTGGGAATGATGCCTTCCGGTTTGATGTCAATGTCCATGAAGTTTTTCACGAACTTGGACCCTTCTTCCTTGAATTCCTTGTGTCCTTCCAGCATGGGATAGAATTGGGCACATCCGGCACGTAAAGCCTCTATTTCGGCGTCAATGCCGATCTTCGAGGGAGCCAATCCCGGTACACCCATTTCCATGCGGATGAATTTTTCCCCGCATTCGGCTTCAACCATGTTTACAACTTTCACGATGTCGCGTATCGTGGCATCTTCCATGTCACGGATCCCGCACGCTTCCAGCTTCCGGTCAACGATTTGTTTGTCAATTAGATTATTCTGCATGATTATATTTTATATGATTTATTCTCATTCTTTTAGCATGTACGCGAGTTTAATAAAAAATTGTCATTTAATATCCCGAAATCGTTTTAAATTTGAAGCCATCGGAGTAATTTAGTTTGATTCTGTAAAGGAGGGGTAGACGTGGCGCGTGTTTGCCCTATCTTCTCCGGCTCCTTTCTCTACCTTAAAAAGCTTTCATTAACAAACTAACTTCAAAGCATGAACGTTCGTTTACGTTCATGGTACGTTCATGATACGTTCATGCTTCGAAGATGAGGTAGAGTATGGGTAGACAAGGGGTAAACCCACGGTTATCCTATGGTAATTCTACCTCAACTTTCTTGCAGGCTGCTTCCGGAGAGCTTTCAGCCCCCTTGGGGACGGATGGTGTAAGAGTGGTAAAACGAGGGGGTAAGCGGGAAAAGGCAGGATTACGGTGGGATAACCGTGGAAACGGGGTTGAATCGTTCTGTACAAAAATTGTTTCGGGTGCGGAAATAATCGGGGCAAGTTTTTGAATCTGTTATTGTTTTCGTAGTTTCGCGTAATTAAAACCGGAAGATTGAAATATTGATATGGGTTTTGGCTTCATTTTCAGTTTTCAATTTTCAATTTTCAATTGTTATATGAATCTGGAATGGTATATTGCGCGTAGGTTGTTGAAAGGGGACGCGATGAAGTCCGTGTCGGTGCCGATCGTGAAGATCGCTATCGTGGGTATCGCGTTGGGATTGTGCGTGATGTTGTTGTCGTTGTTCATTATCACCGGGTTCAAGCAGGAGATCACGGAAAAGTTATCGGGTTTCACCGCGCATCTGAACGTGCTGCCTTTTATGCCCGGTTCAACGGGAGATGAGGGGGTTATCCGGGGGGCGGACACGCTGATGACGGAATTGAAACGGGTTGAGGGGGTGAAGGACGTGTACGGGTATATCGAGAAGCCCGCTATATTCAAGAGCAAGGAGGAG
The DNA here is from genome assembly GCF_959596855.1 of uncultured Butyricimonas sp. Taxonomy (NCBI): domain Bacteria; kingdom Pseudomonadati; phylum Bacteroidota; class Bacteroidia; order Bacteroidales; family Odoribacteraceae; genus Butyricimonas; species uncultured Butyricimonas sp. The sequence continues at coordinate 29,421 of NZ_CAUFYA010000046.1, read as the reverse complement.
ATTCACGGGATAGTGCTGAAAGGGGTGGACGCGGGTTATGATGCGGCTTTTTTTCAACGGAATTTGAAGGAGGGGATGTTTCCGGATTTTTCAACGGAGACGACCTCGAATGACATATTGATTTCCCGCTCTGTCGCTTCCATGCTAGGCTTGGGGTTGGGCGACCGGGTGACGTCGCATTTCGTGCAGGAACCGCCTCGGGCACGGGTGTTCACGGTAGCGGGTATATACGACACCGGGTTCAAGGAGTATGACGACGTGATGGTCGTGGCGGATGTCCGGCATCTGGCTCGTTTGAACGGTTGGAAAGCGGGAGAGGTGTCAAAGATTGCCGTGGAGTTGGACGACGTGGAACAGGTGAATGAAATGGCGGAGAAGGTGGACGACTTGCTTGACGAGCTGGGATGGTATTGCGAGGTGCGGACGCTTGCCGACGAGGCACCGCAGATTTTTGACTGGCTGGCGTTGTTGAACATGAACGTGTGGGTGATTTTGCTCCTGATCGTGACGGTGGCGGGATTTAATATGGTATCCGGTCTGTTGATTTTAATATTGGATAAGACAACATTTATCGGTATCATGAAAGCGTTGGGATACAAAAATGTATCTTTGCGTAAGTTGTTCCTTTATATTTCAGCCGGGTTGATTGCCCGCGGGATGTTGTGGGGCAACGTGTTGGCATTTGTGCTGGCAGGTGTACAGGCGGCTTTTAACGTGATACATCTCGATCCGGTGACTTATTACATGGATACTGTGCCTGTTAATTTTAGTATCGGGTACGTGATTTTGTTGAACGCGGGAGTGATTGCCGTGACGGTGCTGATGCTGGTGATTCCCACGATGCTGATTTCCAAGATCAGTCCGGTGAAGGCGATAAAATTTGAGTGAGATATTATATATGTATTATGGGAAAACGAATTGATTTTTCTGGGCTGAAAGAATCTTTGCTGTGCTGGCTGGACGAGCATCGCCACGGGGTGATGGGGACGGTGATATTTCATCTGTTGGTGGCGATTTGTCTGGTGAGTATGGGGATATCCCAGTTGGAGAATCACGTGGAGATGGAGATCGAGTTGGATATGCCGGAGCCGGAAATTATTCAGCAGAAACAGGAAGAGATCAAGAAGAAAGAGGAGGTGGCTCGCCAGAGCGCGGATGAAGAGGTGGAGAGGATGTTGCGTTCGATGGCGGTAAATGAAGACGCGGTGAAAAGTAATGAGGCGTCGGAGTCGCACGAGCGGATAGAGGAATATATCAACGAGATACAGGAAGAATTGCGGGGGGATTACGGGGATCGTTATAAGGCGGAGAAAAATAAACATTTCAAGGAGGATAGTATTCGTTTTAGCCGGGACGAGAAGCAGAGGCTGTTGGATTCGTTGCAATCCACGGTGTACGTGGGGAAGAGTAGCGTGTCCTATAATATCAAGGGGCGTTACAAGACTTATTTGCCGATTCCGGTTTACAAGTGTGAATTCGGGGGAAAGGTGGTTGTTGCCGTAGTGGTGAACCGACAAGGGCGGGTGTTAAAAGCCGAGGTCGTGGATAAGGAATCAAATCAGGATAGTAATTTACGGGAAGTGGCGGTAGACGCTGCATTGCGGTCGGAGTTCAATGTAGATGCGAGTGCCCCGGAAAGGCTGGCAGGAACGATTACTTATAACTTCGTGAAACAGTGAAGGGAATTTATGATTTTGGATTTATGATTTTAGATTGAAAGATATTGGATTTGTGATTAAGAGGTTGGGGAAGATATTTTTGGATTATTTGCGGTCGGGGGTTGGATTGTTGTTTCCGAGAGTTTGCGTGGTGTGTGGTGACGTGTTGGTACGCGGAGAACGGTTCATGTGCTCGGGATGTTTGTGCCGGATGCCGCTGAACGAGGGGGCGGATGAAGGGGCGGACGAGAGAATGAAAGAGGTGTTGGACGCGGAGAATTTGTTTTGGTTGTTCACGTATAACCGGGAGAGTGATTTTCATCAATTGATATATGCCATAAAATACAAGTCGAGGCGGGAGTTGGGTGTGTGGGCAGGACGGATGCTTGGAGAGAGGATCGGGACGGGATATGGAATTGATTGTGTTATTCCGGTGCCGTTGCATCCGGCACGTGAAAAAGAGCGGGGATTTAATCAGTCGTTGGCGATTGGCACGGGGATTGCAGGGGTTTTAGGGGTAAAGATTGTGCCGGATGTGCTTGAACGGAAGGAGAATACTCGTTCGCAGACAGGGTTGAGCCGGGAAGAAAGGGCGGATAACGTGATGAAGGCTTTCCGTTTAACGGATCCGGGGCGGTTGCGGGGGTGTCACGTGTTGCTGGTGGATGATGTCCTCACGAGTGGCGCGACAACCAAGGCTTGTCTGGCTGAGTTGCGGAAGATAGAGGGTGTGCGATGTAGCGTTGCTTGTCTCGGTAAAGCCGGTAAAATTTAAAAAACTGAAATCTTAAAACTGAATTTGAGAGGATTTTAGCTTTTTTTCCCTAGTTTTGTAAAGTTAATATTTGGAAGAGCTATGAATAAGATTTTTTGGAACGGATTCTGTTTTGTTGCTGTGATGATAGCGTTGGTAATTTATGCTTGCGCGAACCGGGGATACCCGCAAGGGGGGGAGAAGGACGAGACTCCGCCAAAAGTGATCAAGGAGGTGCCGGAATCGTATTCCACGAACTTTAAAGGGAAGTATATTGATATTTATTTTGACGAGTACGTGCAACTCAAGGAGATTAACAATAAATTCGTGATGTCGCCCCCGGCGAAGAAGAAAGCGAGAGTGAGCCTGCGGGGAAAATATATACGGGTGACCTTCCAAGACACGTTGTTGCCGGAAACGACGTACACGTTGGATTTTGCCGATGCAATCGTGGATAATAACGAGGGTAATCCGTTGGGGTTCTACCGTTACGTGTTTTCCACGGGACCGAAACTGGATTCGATGGAGTTGGCGGGACAGGTGATCGACATGGAATCGCAGTTGCCCGTGTTGGGGGCTATGGTGCTGTTTTACGAGAATCACGCGGATTCAGCCGCCATGTTGGAATTGCCGAATTACGTGGCAAGGACGGATAGCGCAGGAATGTTCCGGGTGACGAATATAAAAAATACTACCTACCGGATACTGGCGATCGATGACGCGAACCGGGATAACAAGTTTATGCCGGAGGAGGAAAAGGTCGGTTTTATAGATTCGCTGGTGACGACAATGGCTTTCCCGGTAGTCGTGTATGACACGATACGTCCCGATACCGTGGTATTGGAGGGACGTCGTACAAAGAAAGGTGTCGAGTTGAAAGTGTTGACACAGGACACGATCGTGCGGAGGGATTACACGGCGTTCGGGCCGAGTAACCTGTTTATCCCGATGTTTGACGAGGAGAAAACTCAGTTGTATCTAGTGGACGGGGATCGCAAGGAGAGGGAACGGTTGGATTTTATATTCAGTATCCCGGCGGAGAATCGGTTGAGTGTACGTCTGCGCGGGTTGCATTTGCTGGAAAAAGAAGATCAGAGTGACTGGTTCCTTGAAGAGCGTTCTGCCGGCAGAGATACTATTCAGTTGTGGATAAAAGATTCGCTGGTGTACAAGATTGATTCTTTAACGGCGTTAGTGACTTATTTGCGTTCAGATTCCCTCGGGAAACGGGAACTTTTTACCGACACGACTCGTTTCTATTTCAAGGATAAACCGGAACCTAAAGGAAGACGTAAGAAGGATAAGGACACGATTCCGGAGATCAAGTTTATGGAGGTGAATATCGGGGTTGGCGGAACGGCCGATTTGAATAAAGGGATTCGTTTTGATTTTGACCGACCGATTCACGAAGACGGGTTTAAGAATATTCATTTGTTCGAGAAGGTGGATACGATATGGGAACCCGCTGATTTCACGATGAAACGGGATAGCCTGAAGATTCGTAGATATGAACTTGGAACGAAATGGAAGCCGGAAACAGAGTATAAATTAGTTGTAGATTCTATGGGAATATATAGTATTTACGGGTTATATAACAATAAGATCGAGAAAACGTTCAAGACCAAGGCGGAGGAGGATTACGGGAAGATTTTCGTGCAGGTGAAGAATGCCCAAACGCCGATAATTATACAACTTTATCAAGGGGATAAGGAAGTGAAAGTGCTGGAAGAGCGTTGGATAGAGAAGGACGGGAAGGTGATGTTCGATTATTTGAACGAGGGGAAATATATGATTCGCGGGATACTCGACCGGAACGGTAACAAGAAGTGGGACACGGGTAATTACTTGAAAGGTATTCAACCCGAAGAGATAAAATATTTGCCCGTGGAGATTAATTTGAAGAAAAACTTCGACGTGGAGCAGGAATTTGACGCGAGCAAAACGTACAAGAGAGAAGACCCGAGTAAAAAGAAAAATACAGAGAACAAGGATAACCGGAGAAACAGAAACAATAGATGAGAATAATTATACTGATATTGGTATTGTTCGTCAGCCTGCCTGCCGTTTCGCAGAGGAAGGTGCCCAACGTGATAGAAAAACTGACATACAGGGGCTATTACAATTGGGGCTTTATCTGGATTAACGCCGGTGCGGTGGAGATGAGCGTGAAGCCTTCCGAAAAGTACCCGAACGCGGAGGAGGTGTTCGCCGTGGGGTATTCCAATCCCTCGTGGGATTGGGTGTTCAAGTTGCGCGATACGTTGATTTCTCACCATGATAGCGTGACTTATATGCCTTACGAGTTTTCCCGGAAGGCTCACGAGGGGAATTATCACAAGACGTTCGATTACGTGTGGGATTATGACAGTAACCGGATTCTGTCCGACGTGCATAAGATAGGAAAGTATAAGCGTAAGGATACGATTGCTTTGCAACCGGACACGTATAATATGTTGTCCGTGGCGTGGAAAGCCCGTGAATTGGATTTTGACAAGTACAAGAAAGGGGATATGATACCCATACGTATATTGTTGGATGACAAGATTTACGATTTATATATCCGTTATCTGGGACTGGAAAAGGTGAAGACGGATAGCGGACGCAGGCAATGTTACGTGTTCTCGCCTTTGCTTGTCGCCGGAGATGTTTTCAAGGGCGGGGAGAATATGAAGGTATGGGTGAGTAATGACGAGTACAGGATTCCCGTGATGGTGGAGGCGAAAATCCTCGTGGGATCGGTGAAAGGGATTCTGGATGAGGCAAACAGTAAATTTTAGCAATTGAAAATTGAAAATGCAGAATTGAAAATTGCTCTGTGTTTTTGATTTTCAATAATATATATAATGGGAAATAGATAAATGAAGTTTTTGGTAGGTTCATTTTCAATTTTCAATTTTTAATTTTCAATTGTATGCTATGAGAAAGATATTATTTGTTTTCGCGATGATTTTGGTGTTGGGTTCTTGTAAGAATGCCACGAAGAATTTGATGCCTTCTATTTCGGGCAAGATTAATCAGGTTTTGGTGATTGCCGAGAAAAACGTGTGGAACGGTCCGGTGGGAGATACGATAAAGGCTTTCTTCGGGCAGGAGCAGGACGGACTTCCGCAGGCGGAGCCTATTATGGATGTGATGAATTTGCCGGAGATGTATTTCGACAAGAATATGAAGGGGCATCGGAATGTACTGCAAATCAAGATTTCCCCGACGATTGATTCGGCGTACGTGCAATATGCGGATAGTCCTTGGGCAAAAACTCAGAAGTTTATAAAAATTGCCGCCCCGAATAACAAGGTGGCAATACAATTGTTCGAGGAGAACAAGATGAAGATATTGGGTATTTATGCGAAAGCGGAGCGCGATCGATTGGTGTCTATCTACAAGCGTACGGCGGATAGCCGGATATTTAACCTGTTCAAGAAGAAGTATGATATGTTGTTGTATTGCCCGACAGGTTATTATATCAATAAGGATACGACTGATTTCGTGTGGATTTCGAGCGAAACCAAGAAAGATAGCAAGGGGATTATATTTTTCACGGAGAAATACGAGCACGAGAGCCAGTTTAATCACGTGATTATCGTGGATCGGGTGAACGAGGAGTTGGAGAAGTTTATTCCCGGACCGAGGAACGGTTCGTATATGGCGCTGGACACGGAAATTCCTTATACTTTTGTGCAATATAAATATAACGGACATTACGCGGTGTCTGTTCGGGGACTGTGGACGGTGGTGAATGATTTTATGGCGGGACCGTTCGTGTTGAACGTGGTGTTGGACGAGGAACACCAGCGGGTGATCTACATGATGGGGTACGTTTATTACCCGAACGAGGAGAAACGGGATATGCTGAAACAAGTGGAGGCTATACTGAACACGATGGTGATCGATTTCAAGGAGAAAGAGCAGCAGCAGGAAACAAAGAAGTAATTGATGAGATATTTGATATTGATGTTGGTGATAGCATCCGCGTGTACGGATGCTATTTCCGTGAATTTACGGAACGGGATAGAGCGTTATGACGCATACCGTGATTTGTTGGCAGGTAAAAAGGTGGGAGTGGTGGCTAATCATACTTCCCGCGTGGGTGAACAACACGGGGTTGACTTTTTGCGGGAACAGGGAGTTGATGTGATTCGTGTTTTCGCACCGGAGCATGGATTCCGGGGTACGGCGGATGCCGGGGAGACGATAAAGAATGATACGGATGTGACGACCGGTTTGCCGATAGTGTCCCTTTACGGGAAAAACAAGAAACCCCAACCGGCGGATTTGAAAGGGATAGAAGTAATGGTTTTTGATATACAGGACGTGGGTGTCCGTTTTTATACTTACCTGTCGACGCTGCATTACGTGATGGAAGCGTGCGCGGAACAGGGAATCCCTTTCATTGTCATGGATCGTCCGAACCCGAATGCTTTTTACGTGGATGGTCCCGTGCTGGAAAAAGAATGCGTGTCGTTCGTGGGGATGCACCCGGTGCCTGTGGTGTATGGAATGACGATTGGCGAGTACGCGCGAATGATTAATGGAGAAGGATGGTTGAAGGGGCAGGTGAAATGTGATCTGACAGTCGTTCCTTGTGAGGGGTGGAATCGGGAACAACCCGTTGCTTTACCTTACGCGCCTTCGCCCAATTTGCCGGATTCGGTTTCCGTGATGCTTTATCCGTCAACTTGTTTTTTCGAGGGGACGGCGATTAACGAGGGGCGGGGCACTTTGCGGCCTTTTCAAGTCTTCGGTCATCCCGACCTGAAAGATATGCCGTATAGTTATGTCCCGAAACCGATAAAAGGGATGAGCATGACCCCGAAGTGTGCGGGGAAGACTTGTTATGGAATGGACTTGGCCAAAGAATATAACACGATATTTGAGATGAAACGGTTGGATTTGGCGTGGTTATTGTTGGCATACAGGAAGTACGAGGGGAAAGAGCCTTTCTTTAATGCCTTGTTTGACAAGTTGGTCGGGAATACCCGTGTCAGACAGCAAATCAAGGATGGCAAGACGGAAGAGGATATCCGTGCCGGTTGGCAGGAAGACGTGGCGAACTTTATGGATGTAAGAAAGAAATATTTAATTTATTGATAAATTGATTCCGTGATTGGCGGTTTAGTGATTCATTTTCAATTTTTAATTTTCAATTGTTATGTGGCGTTTTTTGAAGTATTTTTTAATAACGGTACTGATTGTTGTCGTGTTGGTTTGTGCGGCGGTCGGTATCGTGTTGAATTTCATTTTTACCCCGGAGAAATTGACTCCCGTGGTGGAGAGAACCGCGAATGAGTTGTTGGACGCAGAGGTGCATTTTGATTCGATTGAATTGACATTCTTTTCCACGTTCCCGAATTTCGGGTTGGAGATGCGAAACGGGAGTGTCGTGACGAAGGTGTTTCAAGACACGATTAACGGGGAAAATGTTTACTCGAAAACGGATTCTTTGATGAGTTTCGAGCGTTGTCTTTTGACGATAAACCCGATGGTATATCTCGCGAAGAAAGATATCGTGGTGAAAGAATTGCGGATAGAGAAACCCCGTATATATGCCTATATTAATAGCGACGGGATTCCCGCTTGGAATGTTATGCGGTCGGAGTCGGCTGATACATTGTCAGTGGAATCGGATACCGAGTCGGAAAAGTTATTCGAGGGTATTGATATCAAGAATATTCGTGTGGAGGACGGTTATTTGGTGTTTGACGACCGGGCGAATCGGCTTTATGCCTGTGCGGAAGGTTTCGGCTTAAAGATTGACGGTGATTTCACGGGGCGTAAGGCCAATTTGCAGTTAGGAATGAAAGCCAAGAATGTATTGTTGTGGCAAGAGGGGAATTTATTGGTCAAACGATTAGCTTTTGGCGTTCAGACCGGGATGCACGTGGACCGGGATTCTTTATTGTACACGTTAGACAGGGCGGTGATGAACGTGAACGGGATAAAATTCGGTGTCGGGGGACAGTTGCGAGGCGATACGGTAAGGCGGCAGTTGGCGGTAGATTTGACTTTCGGGGTAAAAATCCCGTCATTGAAAACGATTCTCGATTTGGTACCGGAAACCATATTGAAGCGGGACGATAGGGTGGAAGTTGCCGGGGAGGTTTCATGCAAAGGAACATTGAAGGGTATTTACGGGAAAGACCGGGTGCCTGTACTGGAAGCCCGTTTCCGGGTACGGGACGGGGCGGCAAAATATGCCGGGATGCCGTACGCTTTGGAGAAATTGGATGTTGATATGGAGGGGTTGATTGATTTGCAGAAAGAGCAGGCTTCATACGTGAAATTGAACCGTTTGCGTGTGAAAGGAACGGACGTGGATGTGGATATCGAGGGACGGGTGGACGAGTTAATCACGAATCCCAAGGTAGACGCGAAAGTGAAAGCGGATGTGAATTTTTCGATATTACCCAAGATATTCCCGTTGGAGGAGGGCGTGACAATGAAGGGGAGTTTGAGCGCGGCTTTGAGAACCCATATCCTGTTGGCGGATGTAAAGAATAAGAATTACGGGAAGTTGGATATCCGGGGCGGTTGTCGTTTGCGTGACGTGTTGCTGGCAAGCGAAAAAGATAGTTTGTCCCTGCGTTCGAAATCCGTGGGGTTGGGATTCGGGACGAATATGGAAGATACGACAATCATGCAGGGAAAGAATTTGCTGAACGGAATATTCGGTTTTGACAGCGTGGATATCAAGTGGAAGGAAGCATTGGTATTTCACATGGATACTTCTTACGTGAAGGTGAAAACTTCTCCGTTGAGAGATACTTCGGCTGTTGCATCCATGTCGGCGGATGTCAAATTCGGCTGGATTGATTTGACGGTGGGGGATTCCGTGCGTTTCCGGATGGGAAACAGTAAAGCGAGTGTGGCTCTGGCTCCTTCGCCGGAGAATAAAAAACTGCCGTTGGTGAAAGCACGGGTAGATATGGATAGCTTGCGCATACGTGCCAAGGGAAATCGGTTACGATTGGCTTTTGCCGGATTTGATTTGTCCGCCGTTCCGGGTAAAAAAGACGAGCGACCGTGGAACGTGGAGGGGATAATCGGATTTAAAGATATGCGGGTATATACGCCGCTGTTCCCGTTGCGCATGAGAATGCCCGGAACGAAGATTACCTTGAAACCGGGGCATGTTAAATTGAACGGGGCAAGGCTGAGAATGGGTAAGTCCGATTTGTTGTTGACCGGGGAGGTGTATAATCTTGCCGGAGCGTTCTTGCGGCAAGAGGAATTGGAAGCGAAATTGAAAGTGAAATCAAAGATGATTGATTGCAATCAATTGATGAAAGCGATGGAAGTCGGGGAGGCAAACCGGGCAAATATGAAGTGGGGGATGGATGAGGAATTGAGCGAGGAGGAGTTGTCTGATGTTGATCTGGCGGCAGATTCAACTTACGTGGCAGATTCAACGATGTCGGTATTCGTGGTTCCGCCGGGAATAGATTTCACGTTCGAGACGGATATTAATCGTGTGCTGTACGGGAAATTGGTTTTGGATAGTATTCATGGAGAGGTGAACATGAAAAATCAATGTATAGAGCTGTCCGATTTAAGGATGCGTTCTATGGCGGCGGACGTGAGGACGAGCATGTTGTACCGGGCGTCTTCGCCGGAGAGGGCTTATGCCGGGTTTGATCTTCAACTGGACGATATACACGTGGGGGCTCTGATTGATTTTATGCCTTCACTGGATTCTATCGTGCCGATGTTGAGGTCTTTTGACGGGTTGGTGGATTTCCACATGGCGGCGGAAACGGAGATGGATTCTTCGATGATGATTGATATACCGACTTTGCGGGCTGTCGCTCATATCGACGGGCAGGACTTGGTGCTGATGGACGGGGAAACGTTTGCCGAGATATCGAAAATGATGATGTTCAAGAATAAGGAACGCAATTTGATTGATAGTGTTTCGGTTGATTTCGCAATCAGAAATAGCACGATAGAGATTTTCCCGTTTATGGTCGAGATGGATCGGTACAAGGTAGCCGTTGGGGGTGAGCATAAAATAGATATGACTTTTAACTATCATATTTCTGTTTTGAAATCTCCCGTACCGTTTAAACTGGGCGTGGATATTCTCGGTTCTATGGAGAAGATGAAATTCAAGATAACAAAAGCTAAGTATAAGAACCTGTTTATCCCTTCCCGTAGAGCGAAAGTGGATAGTGCGCAAATTAACGTCCGCAACCGGATACAGGAGATATTACAGGCAGCGAGGAAATAAAATAATTAGACGAATATGTTTACAGGAGAATAATTCGTATATTTGTTGATACAAGTTTGTAATGATTATGAAGTCAATAAGTGAATATTTGCAGTTGTTGTCCGATTATATGAGGACGCATGCTTCTGTTTATCGCATCACACGAATGGGAATATTCGGTAGTGTGGCTCGTGGTGAACAGACTGAAACAAGTGATATTGATATTTGCTTTGAAGGAGATGCTCCGACTTTATTTACATTAGCTCGTATCAAGTATGAGCTGGAGGCTTTGTTAGGACGTCCCGTTGACTTGGTGCGTGTGCGTGAAAGAATGGATGAGGTATTGAAGCAAAATATTCAAAAGGAAGCTATTTATGTATGATGTAAAGGTTTTGCACTTGCTGGATAAAATCATAGAATCTGTGGCAATTATTCAGCAGAGAACAGTGGCAATTCATTGTGTAAATGATTTCTTGGATTCATCGGCAGGTACATTGTTATTAGATAGTATCTGTATGAAATTGATAGCGATAGGAGAAAGTGTTAAAAACTTGGATAAAGTGACAACCGGAAGTTTGCTTGTTCATTATCCCCAAATTCCGTGGCGAGAAGTAATGGGAATGCGTGATATAATTGTGCATCATTATTTTGAGGTTGATGCTGATGTTATTTTTAATACGATACAAGAAAATATTCCTTTATTGATGAGTTCATTAAAGCAGATACGAAAAGATTTATCTGAAAAATAGAAAAAGGATGCCCGAGAGCATCCTTTTTTTATATATATGATGTTTAAGAATGAAACCCACGGTCAGTATATGAACTTCCCGAGTTCGCTGATAATCGTGAGCTTATTACCTTGTCCCTCGTCGTTGTCGTAGCAGCGACCGACGATCCGGGCGTCAATATTGAAACTTTTGGATATGGCGATGATGTCTTCCGCGATCTCTTCGTTCACGTAGATTTCCATGCGGTGTCCCATGTTGAACACTTTGTACATTTCTTCCCACGGGGTGCCGGATTGTTCCTGAATCAATTTGAAGAGAGGAGGTACAGGGAACATATTGTCTTTTACAATATGTAGATTTTCCACGAAGTTCATCACTTTGGTTTGGGCACCGCCGGAGCAGTGTACCATACCGTGAATTTGTTTCCGGTATTTGTCAAGAACTTGTTTAATAACAGGGATGTAGGTGCGTGTCGGGGATAATACCAGTTTCCCGGCATCAATACCCAAATCGGCAATCTTGTCGGTTAATTTGCACCCACCGGAATACACGAGGTCTTCGGGTAGAGAGTTGTCATAACTCTCCGGGTATTTTTGCGCTAAGTATTTGGCGAACACGTCATGACGTGCGGAGGTCAAGCCGTTGGAACCCATTCCGCCGTTGTATTCGGTTTCGTAGGTTGCCTGCCCGTAGGATGCCAGACCGATAATTACATCGCCTGTTTGAATATGGTCGTTGGAAATCACGTCGGAACGTTTCATGCGACAAGTGACCGTGGAGTCCACGATAATCGTACGCACGAGATCGCCCACATCGGCTGTTTCTCCCCCGGTAGAGTAGATGTTCACGCCTAATTTGCGGTATTCTTCTATCAATTCTTCCGTGCCGTTGATGATAGCTGCGATGACTTCGCCCGGAATCAGCCGTTTATTGCGTCCGATAGTGGAAGAGAGTAGAATGTTATCTACCGCACCCACGCAAATGAGGTCGTCAATATTCATGATGAGTGCATCTTGCGCGATACCTTTCCACACGGAAAGATCACCGGTTTCTTTCCAATACATGTATGCCAGTGATGATTTGGTACCTGCGCCGTCGGCGTGCATGATGTTGCAATAACTTTTCTGACCCCCTAAATAGTCCGGGATGATCTTGCAAAAAGCTTTCGGGAATATTCCCTTGTCAATGTTTTTGATGGCGTTGTGAACGTCTTCTTTGGATGCAGATACACCCCGTTGATTATACCTTTCGTCTTTTCTCATGCGATACAATTGAAAATATTTTACCCGCAAAGTTAGGTATAATTTTCAATTTTCAATTTTCAATTTTCAATTTATTGCTCGTTTGTCGAGCAATTCCGTGAAGCGGTCTTTGTAGGAGTCCGATATCGGGATATAGACTTTACCGAAAATGATACGGTTGCGTTCGATCGTTTTGATTTTGTTCATGTTGACAATATACGAACGATGTACCCGGACGAAAGTGTCGGCAGGCAGGAAATCTTCGATAGATTTCATGCTCATCAAGGTAAGGATACCTTGTCCGTCTTCGGTTTGGATGCGGATATAATCTTTCAATCCCTCGATGTAGAGTATATCTTTTAATTGAACTTGGACGAGTTTGTAATCGCTTTTCACGAAAATAGATTCCGGGGCGGGGTGGGTGCGCAATGCTTTGGTGGCTGCCCGCAGAAATTCCGAGTAATTGAACGGTTTCAGCAAATAATCCAGAGCATCTACACGAAAGCCTTCGATGGCGTACTGTTCGAATGCCGTGGTGAATATGATTTTTACTTTATTTCCTACCAGTCGGGAGAGTTCCAGCCCGTTCAGTTCCGGCATCTGTATATCCAGAAATATCAAGTCTACCGGGGTTTCTTCAATGACGGACAAGGCTTTGATGGCACTGTCACACCGGTCTACAAGATGCAGGAAAGGGGTACGACTCACATAACTTTCCAGTAATTCGAGAGCCAGAGGCTCGTCATCCACGATCAGGCAGTTTAGTGTCATGAGAGTTTGTGTTTAGAGGTGAATATTCAGTTCCGCGATGAAGCGGTCGTCTTCCGTGCGGGTGGAAAACAGGAAATTACCCGGGTAAAGTAATTCCAACCGGCGTTTCAAATTCTTTATTCCTATGCCGGAGCCGCTGCGATCGTTATCTTTCTTGGGGAAATTGCTGTTCGCGACGAGGCAATGCAGCCAATGGTTTTCGTGCAATTCCAATTGTATATGTATGAACGAGTCCTGCGTGTTGCTGACCCCGTGTTTGAATGCATTTTCTATCAGCGGGATAAAAAGCAATGGGGCTATCATTGCACCTTTTCCGGTTTCGGGAATGGAAACATCCAGATGGGTGGTTCTCGAGAGGCGTAAGCTCATTAATTTGATGTAACTCCGCATAAAATCAAATTCCCGATCTAAAGAGACCAGATTGTCGTTATTTTCGTATAGCACGTGGCGAAGCATCTTGCTTAAATCTTGTACGGCGTATTGTGCTTTGTCTTGATTGATTGCAATCAAAGAATAGATGTTATTCAACGTGTTGAATAAGAAATGCGGGTTGAGTTGGCTTTTTAGATTTTGTAATTCAGCCTCCGCTTGTGCTTTTTGAAGTTCTTGTTTTTCGCCTTCCGTTTTATACCAACCGCTTGTCATTTTAATCGCCACGCTAAGTCCCACGGTGAGTCCCATGAGTAGTATGTCGCGACTGATGAAAAGCAATACCGGCGGTTTGGGCAGTGCATCTTTGAGGGCTTTCAAGTTTTCCGGCATGGGTTCGCTCAAGTGTACCCGGTGGAAGTTCTGCCAACTATGGAGTAAAATGCCTAGAAGTATGATAAACAATAGATTTGTCAATATGAATTGTACAATCTTTCTGCGGAATAGCAAGCAATCTATCAGTTTGCCGTAATTAATGTAGAAGATAATCAGGCAGGAAAGCGGCATAAAACAATACCCGAGGTATCGGTTTAGGGTAATAGCTTGTTCCCCGCGATACATGAAGAAAGGAAGGGTAAAAAATATACCCCATCCAATCACGTGGATTGCGATTTGTAACACATTCTTGTTGATCCTCTTGGGCATTATATTATTGTTGGTTGTCTGCAAAGGTAGAAAAATTAGAGTTTATAAGGTTTATAAAGTTCATAAAGTTTTTAAAGTTTATATTGTTTGAAAGAACCTGCAACTCGCTGCGGGCGAACGAATAAAGTTGTTTTACCAACTTTATTCGTACCGTATGGCGTCAATCGGGTTGAGGCGGGATGCCTTTTGTGCCGGATACCACCCGAAGAATATACCGGTAACGGTACAAACCAGAAAGGAGAGTACTACCGAATATAATTGGATGTATACAGGCCACCCGATCACGTATTTAATAACTAAAGAAGAGCCTATGCCGAGAACAACCCCGATGAGTCCGCCCGTGATGCTGATAATCACAGCCTCGATAAGGAACTGAAACAGGATATGGCGTCCCTTTGCCCCGATGGACATACGGAGTCCGATCTCCCGGGTTCGTTCCGTGACGGAAACGTACATGATGTTCATGATACCGATACCACCGACCAGCAGGGATATTCCCGCGATACAAGCCAATAGCACGGTCATAAGATCGGTCGTGGTACTCATCATGGAACTTAGTTCCTCTTGCGAGCGCACGTTGAAGTCATCTTCGGCTCCCGCGGCAATCTTGTGATTCTGCCGCAGGATAGCGGATATTTCTTCTATTGCCTCTTGCGAGTCTTCTTCCGTGACCGCGGATGCATATATTCCTTGAATATAAGTGATTGCCAGTAATCGTTTCTGTATAGTGGTATAAGGAGCGATAATCATATCGTCCTGATCTTGTCCCATGGAATTGTATCCCTTGGGTGCCAATACGCCGATAATACGGAATGGGGTTTTGTTGAACCGAATGGTTTTGCCGAGCGGTTCTTCGCCCTTGGTGAAAAGGTTGTCGACGACGGTTTGCCCCACGATGCAAACTTTGGCAGATGTTTTGATGTCATGATCCGTGAACATTTCACCCTCTCCGACACTGAATTTCCGAATGTCGAGATAATCTTGGTTTACCCCGTAGATTGAGGTCGGGGCGTTGTTGGCCCCGTAGATAACTTGACCGCTGGAGTTCACGGAAGGGGTACATTTATCAATCAATTCAACTTCCCGTACAATGGCTTCATAATCTTCCATTTTCAGCGTCTGCATACTGCTGGCACTTTGACGTACACCCCCGAAGCGACCGTTACCGGGATGTACCATGATCATGTTGGAACCCATTTCCGATATTTGTTCACGAATACTACGTTTTGAGCCTTGACCGATAGCCAACATGGAGATCACGGATGCTACCCCGATGATGATTCCCAACATGGTAAGGAATCCCCTGAACTTGTTATTAGCAAGGGCTCGTAATGCGATTCGTATTAAATTTCCGTAATTCATGTATCCATTTATGATTTAAGATTTGAGATTTATGATTTTAGATTAGATGACCAATGTTTTTATTAATCGTAAATCGTGATTCATAAATCTTAAATTAGTTAGTTTTCAATTGTTTCGTCGTTCTCTTTCGGTAGCGCTGCCAGTGCTTCCTTGGCAGAAGCGACATTCGGGTTGATGGTGTCTTCCGTGATATGTCCGTCCCGCAACACGATGTTCCGGCTACTGAATTGTGCTATTTCCGGGTTATGGGTAACGAATATAATGGTTCGTCCCTCCGAATGTAACCGTTGGAAAAGCGTGAGGATCTCGAAAGAGGTTCTCGTGTCGAGGTTCCCGGTCGCTTCGTCTGCAAGCAGGATTACCGGATCGTTCACGATTGCCCGTGCGATGGCAACACGCTGCTGTTGTCCCCCGGACATCTGGTTGGAACGATGGTTTATCCGGTCGCTCAAACTTACTTCTGCCAGTGCTTGCATGGCTTTTTCCTTGCGCTCTTTGGCAGAAAAGGTCGGGTTGTAGAGCAACGGGAGTTCCACGTTTTCCAAGGCTGTTGTTTTCGGGAGTAAGTTGTAAGATTGGAACACGAAACCTATCTTGCGATTACGTAATGTGGCACGATCATTTTTCCCCATGTCCCTGACGGCGATCCCGTCAAGGTAATAGTCACCCGAGGTAGGGGTATCAAGGCATCCGAGGATATTGAGCAGAGTGGATTTCCCGGAGCCACTGGTACCCATTATCGTTACGAATTCCCCCGGTTGGATGGAGAATGATACACCGCGTAAGGCGTGTACAACTTCTGAACCGACCGTAAAATCCCTCCTCAGGTTCTCTATTTTTATGATATCGTTTGTCATGTCTTTTGTTTTACTTATTTTCTTTTTTGTCCGGGACGGGGCGGCATGAACGGGTTGGATTCTCCGCCGTTATCGCCGGATGCCGAGGCTGCACGTGCGCGTTGTATTCCGACTACCATGCGGGCTCCTTCCTGTATTCCTTCTTTTACCTCCATGTAAATACCGTCGCTTACCCCCGTTTTAATGACTTTCGGGACAATGCCTTCTGCTGTCAGTATCCATACCGTTTTTTCTCCTCTTCCGGCTTCCGGTGCTTGCATGGCTTCCGGCGTGAAGCGGAATGCTTTCAGCGGGGCAAGCAAAATATTGTCTTTTTCCATCGTGTACACGGTAATGTTTGCCGTTAATCCCGGTTTCAGCTTCAAGTCCGGGTTCGGTGCATCAATGACAACTTCGTAAGTAACCACGTTTGACTCGGTCGTCGGGTTCAGGCGTACTTGTGTCACATCGCCCTCGAACGTATCTTCCGGGAATGCGTCCACGGTAAATGTTACGCGTTGTCCTTCTATTACTTGACCGATGTCGGCCTCGTCCACGTTGGCGATTACCTGCATCTTGCGCAAGTCGTTGGCAATCGTGAACATGGTTGGCGTTTCGAAGCTGGCGGCAACGGTTTGTCCTTCTTCTACTTCTCTCGATAGTACCACCCCGTCAATGGGAGAGTAAATTGTAGCGTATTCGAGATTCGATTGGGCTTTAACCAAGGTAGCTTGCGCTTTCTCGTAAGTCTGTTTTGCATTCTCGTATTGATATTCGGCTTCCTCGAATTCCGTGTCACTGATTAATCTCTTCTCGTGCAATTGTTTGAGGCGTTTGTAATTCTTTTGCTGGTATTCATACGAGTTTTTGCTAGACTTCAAGTTCGCCATCTCGGATTTTAATTCTGCCTCCAGCAATTTTCTGTCAAGTTCGGCTAGCAGTTGCCCTTTCTTTACTACTGAATTATAATCTGCGTAAATGCGTGAAATTGTTCCGGAAACTTGTGTACCCACGTCTACTTTGGTAATAGGTTCAATAGTTCCCGTGGCGGTGACTGTATTATTGATAGCTCCTCTTTTCAATTCGACGGTTTCGTACGTTACGGCTTTTTTATCTCCCGAGCGGAAGAAGAAAAAGGCTCCTACAATGACTGCAAGGACAATGATTATGGTTACAATCTTTTTCATTCTGATTATTGTTAATATTTTATACTATAATTCGATGGGTTGATTCCGGTAGAAGTTCAACAGTTTGAGCGAAAGAATAGCTTCGAATTTCGCTTGAATCTGTTCTTGCAGGGCGGAAAGATAGTTGTTCTTTTCCGTGAGTAACTCTACCGTGTTCTTCATGCCTTCGTTAAACTGTTCCTGCACGAGGTTGTAGCTCATCGTGGCGGATTTGACACTGTTCGTTGCCGCGAGATAACGGCTTTGCGAAGCTGTCACGTTCTGGTGCAGTGTTTCTATCGTTTTCCATAGTTCCTTGCGGGTATTCAGTTCCTCCAGTTGAGCCGTTTCGGTTTGTAGCTTTGCTTTTTCCACTGCCGATTTCGTTTGGCGGTTTCGAGAAATGGGGATACTTACGTTAATCCCCAAATTCTCGTTCAATCGGTTATTTATTTGTTTTGAAAAAGAATGATCCGATTCGGAATCATGGTTCGTGGAAACAGACGCGCTGAAAGTAACACTCGGTAAACGATCGCCGGCTGCTATTTTTTCATTCAATTGGGAGGCTTCCACGTTCAATTGACTGTTTTTCATCTCGGGCATTGTTTCAAGGGCAACCCGATAAACCTCGCTCAATGAAGGGACAAGGCTGAGGACTTGTGTGCTGTCCAGTTCCGGGAAGTATATATCGAAGCTGTCATTCGGTTCCAGTTCGAGGATTTGTTTCAGTTGTAATTTATTTAGAGCAAGCGTGTTCTCTGCCATGGTCACGCTATATTTATCGTTACTGTTTTGTGCTTCAATCTGCGCGAAGTCGCTGATGGCAATGGAACCGGCATCCAGTAATTCTTTGGAGCGGGCTAGTTGTGCTTCCGAGGTTTCCAGATTCTGACGGTTTGTCTTTAATGATTCGTTCGCGTAAAGTATTTGCAAATAAGCCTCGGTAACGGCAATCTCGATATCATTTTCCGCCATATTTACTTGATATTCTTGAGCTTCATTTGTCATTTCCTGTTTGCGTATGGAACGGGTTAATTTTCCCCCGTTGTACAGTGTCAACCCGCTGTTTAGCGTGTAACTGCCCGTGTATGCGCTTTGTGATTTGAATTTACCGTCGCTTTGTTCTATCTTCTGGTGTCCCCAGCCTTGAGAACTGCTGAATGTGAGAGAGGGGAAGAGTTGGGCTTTGGCTTCCAATAAATCCACGTTACTGCTTTTTTGGCTTACTCGTGCCGATTGTACTTGGATGTTATTTTTCCGGGCATAATCAATACAATCCTTGAGAGTCCATGAAGAAGTGGGCTTTTCTTCTTGAGAAAAACCCACTAAGGACGGAATGATTATAAAAAGGATGGTTGCAATGTAAGTACGTTTTATTTTGTTCATAGCCTTTGTTCATTTTGTTTGATACAAACATAAAGCATCCGACAAAGGCCTACAAATCATTTAGATGTTCGGGGAAAGCGACTCGACAAAAAGGGATATTTTATCGACGAATGGAATTGCACGTAAAGAAAAAAGCCCACAACAACATTGTGGGCTTTGCTAGCTCCTCAGGTAGGACTTGAACCTACGACCTACGGATTAACAGTCCGCCGCTCTAACCAACTGAGCTACTAAGGAATTTTCTCAAATCGTGGTGCAAATATAGAGCCTTCCGGGGAATTTGCAAAATATTTCGGCAAAAAAATATGCCCAAAATGTAAATAAAATGCAGCCTGTATAACGATATCCGTTATAATCAATAAAATAGCTTTTGAAAAAAAACTTTCAAAATAAGAATACTTGCGCTTTTAAGCGTGTAAAGCTGCGAAAAGTTGTAGATTTGCGGAATCAATCAAAAATATAACAGCTATGGATTACATGAAAGAATTGAACGTGGCGGTCACGGTATGCGATAAAGAAGGTAAGATACTTCAGATGAATGAGAAATCCCAGAAAACAAACCACGGTAATCTGGTGGGGCAAAACGTGTTTGATTGTCATCCGGAACCTGCACGGACGAAGTTGGGCGAGTTGATGGAACAACATGCCACGAACGCGTACACGATAGAGAAGGGTGGGGTGAAGAAATTGATTTATCAGACACCGTGGTACGAGAACGGGGAGTTCATGGGATTGGTAGAATTCTCTTTGGAGATACCGTTTGAAATGCCGCACTATATCCGGAAACCGAAAATAGAATAATATTTATCTTCGATTTGTAAAACATTTTAATGGTTTTATAGGTATACACTTTATAACTATAAATAACGATAATACCTATAGAACTATGGAACAAAAGAAAAAACTTACGACGGAAGCCGGAGCGCCGGTCGGTGATAACCAAAATATTCAAACGGCTGGTCCTCACGGTCCGGCATTGTTGCAAAATGTGTGGCTGCTGGAAAAGTTGGGGCATTTTAACCGGGAACGTATTCCGGAACGAATCGTGCATGCTAAAGGAAGCGGGGCTTTCGGAACTTTCACGGTAACAAATGATATCACTCGATACACGAAAGCGAGCATTTTTGCCCAAGTAGGTAAAAAGACCGACGTTTTTATGCGTTTTTCCACGGTAGCGGGAGAGAGAGGAGCCGCGGATACCGAACGGGATGTACGGGGTTTTGCCATGAAGTTTTACACGGACGAGGGCAACTGGGATTTGGTGGGCAATAACACGCCTGTTTTCTTTATTCGTGATCCTTTGAAATTCCCCGACTTTATTCACACGCAAAAGCGTGATCCGAAGACGAACTTGAGGAGTAACACTGCCATGTGGGATTTCTGGAGTCTTTCGCCGGAATCGTTGCATCAAGTGATGATTTTGATGAGCGACCGGGGTATTCCCCAAGATCTGCGGCATATGCATGGATTCGGTAGTCATACATTTAGTTTCTATAATGCCAAGAATGAACGTCATTGGGTGAAATTCCATTTGCGTTGCATGCAAGGTATCGCCAATTTCACGAACGAGGAGGCAGAGCAAATCGTGGCAAAAGACCGGGAACATTCGCAGCGGGATTTGTTCGAGAATATCGAGAAAGGAAATTTCCCGAAATGGAAAATGTGCGTTCAGATTATGCCGGAGGAAGATGCTAAAACCTATCGTTTCAATCCTTTTGATTTAACTAAGGTGTGGAGTCATAAAGATTACCCGTTGATTGAGGTCGGAATTATCGAGTTGAATCGTAATCCGGAGAATTATTTCGCGGACGTGGAGCAGTCGGCTTTCAACCCGGCTAATGTTGTTCCGGGAATATCGTTTTCGCCGGATAAAATGTTACAGGGGCGTTTGTTCGCGTACGGGGATGCTCATCGTTACCGTTTGGGTGTCAATGCTGATTCGATTCCGGTAAATACACCTCGTTGTCCCGTGCATAATTATCATCGTGACGGGCATATGCGGGTTGATGGCAATAACGGCGGGGACGTGAATTACGAACCGAATAGCTTTGGTGGTCCCGTGGATGATAATAAATACAATCAACCGGCTTTTGATATTGAGGGTAAGGGGGATCATTACAAGCAAGATAAAGATTACTACACCCAACCGGGAGATTTGTATCGCTTGGTACCCGAGGATGAAAAGAAACGGATACACACGAACGTGGCTACAGCTATGGAGGGTGTTCCCGTGAATATTAAAGTCCGGGTAGCTGCTCGCTTTTATCAAGCAGATGAACGTTGCGGTAAAGGTATTGCCGAAGCTGCGGGATTAAATATGAACGATGTACTTGCCGAGGTGAAACGCCAACAGCAAGAATAATAATTGATTTATTCTGTACGAGGGTGACCTAAAAGTCACTCTCGCTAACTCTTTCTATTGGACTCTGTCAAAGAGAATTCCGGAAAGTTCTTCTGCACGAAACTTTTGGGTAGTTTCTTTATTACTTCCCTGTAAGAATGTTCGACGAGTTCCTCGATAAACTTGTCGGAAAGACTACCGTGCATGTAGACACCGTTCCAATGTTTTTTGTTGGAGTGATAAGCGGGGGTGATTTCCGGGTATTTTTCCCGTAGTTCGATAGCCCGGTCCGGATCACATTTCAAGGCGATTGTTTCGAAGGGCATGATATCTGCGTACGTGAACATTTTATTGAACACCTTGAATACCAACGTCGTTTCGTCAAACGGAAATTCTTCCGTCGTGTGTGGGAAAGAAAGACACAATTCTCTAAATTCTTCAATATTCATATTTGTCGTGTTGCTCGGGAACAAAGATAAAGATTTTTATTGAAAGGTTACATGTGCCAACTCGAACTCACGGGAGAACCCGGATTGTTGAAAATGGCATATTATGCCGGCTTGGGACGGAGCGATAGCCAAAGTTTCGAGTATATCGAGGTGTTGATCTATCGGGAATCTATTTGAGATAGTATATAAATAAGATAAATAGTGTAATCGTAATTAGAATAAGAAACAAGAAGAGAGAGCCGATAAAAGCAGACATGTGGTAATCCCTATCCTCTCGAATCGTGTTCACGAGCGGGGGAATGCTAATGGCCAGAAGGGGAACCAATACGCAATTGGCCAATAAAAAAGTTAGGCTTTCAATAGAGAAGCGAAAGGTGAAGAATGCCACAATAGAGAGTATGCCGGAAATAATACCGGCAATCAACGCTTTTTTGATGGCAGTTTTTGAAGGTTCCATACATGAATGTTTTGGAAGACAAATGTAATCATAGTAAACGAAAAAACGACCTACAAATGGTCGTTTTTCTTGAAAGGGTGGAGCAGCGGGGAAACTGCTGTCACTGAATAGTTAATTCATTATTAATCTGTTATAAAGTAGGGCGTTTTGTCTTATATGTCCATCTTAATATTTTGTAGCCTTCTTAATTCCATTTATCCAGCGGCATCTGCACATTCTGCATTTTCCGTGTGGACAGGTGTTTTTTTGCCTATTAGTTCAAGTAATTTAATTTTCTCTTCCAAAAGTGCTATTCTTGCATTTTTTTCTTGAATCAATTCTTTTAAAAGCTGCTCTTTATCAGAAGAAATAACTTCCGGTATATTTCCTTCGTTATTATCGAAAAAGAAATTGACGGGTACATTAAGTTTGTCAGCGATTGTAACAATTGTATCTACATCAATTTTCGAGGTACCTTTGAACCAATTTGCAACAGTGGGGCGCGAAAAACCAATTAAGTCAGCAAGTTCGTTGTAAGTTATTTTTTTAACCTTTATCAAGTTTTTGATTCTTAGGTATATAGTTGAAATATTTAAATTTTCTGACTTTTTCATGTAAAATATTTGCCTTTTTAAAAGTTATATATTTATATTTGTGGTATAAATATACGCAAAAGATATGGAAGAAAAAACGGTAAAAAGTATGAATTTAGCTTTTATGCAATCAACGGAGAGATTGTATGTGCTGATCTCTAAGCAGATGAAAGAAGAAATAAAGAAGAGGGCTAAAAAGGACAATATGAAGGAATCTGTAGTTGTTCGTTTGGCGCTGGCTGAGTATCTGACAAAATAAAGTTAAACAAAAGATCCCGCCTCAGGTCTGGAAAACTTACAGCGGGATCCTAATCTTTACGATTATGGGAACAAATGTAATTATTTATGCAGGAACCAACAAGCTTCCGGCGGGTTTATTTAAAGGAACGGAAGTCTTTGTAGAAGATTATGAAATTTACGCTATGTACCAAGGGCAATGCATGGCTTTTGAAAATTTACCAAGTATGGAAAAACGAGCGTTTTTAAACGAGTATCTTCTTGATAAAGAAGGTCAGAAATTTATCAAAGAGAAATTAGGGATTACAGGTTTTGAATCAGCATTTAAGCAATGGTTGTTTTGTAAATTTGGTGATATGGATGGGGATCCGGATTATTTCGATGGTAAAATTACCCCAGATAAATATAATTCTGTTTGTACCCGAAAGGATTGTCCTGGTCGTGGAGTTTTCTGTGGACAGGCTTCTGGACTAAAAAGTCGTGATGTAGAAACCTTGCATGAGTTTGTTACCGGTTACCCGGTGAAGCAAATAGCGGATCATCTTAGCTTATCAACGGCAGCAGTAAAAAGTAGAGTAGAGAAATTGAAAGAAAAAATGGAAGCTTCAAATGGGGCAGCTTTAGCGGCAAAAGCTGTTGCGTTGGGTATTCAACCATTATAAAGATACCGGGTAAAGTAAACCCGGTACTGGAGAGAATCTGATTGGATGAAGTAAAATGTGAGAGCAAGGCCATACCGGTACGTGCTAACAGAAGTTGCTCATGCGGGTTCGAATCCCGTTCTCTCCGCCCCCAACTTTAAAATTAAGAGTATATGAAAGGAAATCAAAAAGAATCTAAAGAACCTGTTGTGTGCGCAAAACACCGGGTTTATGAGTATGAGGAAGCATCGTTAAAAGCCAAAGAACGAGGTTTTGAATGTTTGTTTGTCGAATTTAAGTATCAAGAAAAATCTCTTTTTATCGAGAAAGCAAATGGAACGGTTGAAACCGATCGTTTCCGGATCTTGGTTACATGGGATGATGATGGCCGGGCTTTTGTCCAAGGTTCCCGTGCTAAAGAGTTTGATCTGTTGTTGTCAAATTAAAACAGTAAGAAACATGAAATTGAAAGAATTTTCAACACGAGGACGTAAAGCCCTCAAAGGAATAGCAACGATAACGTTTAGTAAATCCGGTTGTATAGGATTGAATCAAAAGGCGGTTGAAGCTATGGGAGTAAAATCTGGAGATAAGCTTATATTTTTTCAAGATGAAGAAAATCCCACAGATTGGTATCTTCAGGTGGCTCAAGATAAAGGAGCGGAATTGCGTCTTGGAAGTGGGACATCCGGTGGCTTGTTCTGCAATTTCGCTTTTGTCGTGCAGGAAGTTTTTGACTCGACAAAGACGAAAGATCGTGCTAAATTCCAAATTTCTACCCAGGCGGAGAATGGAATGTATGCTATAATAACCAAAAACGAAATTTAGAAATGGAATTGACAAAAGAAAATATGGAACGTGGGATTCGTTCTATTGATAGTATTGTTTCTATTGCACTTGTGTGGATGAGAGCAAATAAAGCATTTATGCGAGAGGAATTTGAGAGCGTGTTTTCAGAAGCTGGATTAGAACTCCGTTCCCATTACTGGGATAAATGGATAGAACATAAAGATTTTGCAAGTTTCTATCTCGGTGCGGATGAAACAATGAAACGGAAAATCTTCTCGTATTATGAGATCCCCTTGGAAGATGATAAATATTCAGATTCTTGTGACTTGAGTATAGCGATAATTAGGGGTGTTCCTAAAATAGAGGTTTTCCCGTTTGAATCTTATATTGTAAATTTATTTTACTTGTTGGCGTATAATAATTCATTAGAACTACTTCGTAATGTTCTCCCTCAAGCCTTGGAAAGAGTAAAAAAGAAGAGAGTGAATCTTTATGGTAATGGGATGAATTGGTCAAAAGCTTGGATGTTATTCACTCTGCCAGAAAAAGAGATGTTCGTGAATTATATTATTAACAATGCCTGAATATATAGCAAGGAAAACATTTTATTTATGACCAGTGATAGAATTAAGATATGCCAAGAATTTCGTATGCACAAATGATCGATATCTCTCCGGAGAGATTTCTTGAAGCTTGTTCCGTGGATGAGCTTCAAGAAACTCTCTTGTTGATAAACAGTGCAAGGTTTATCGATAAGATAAAGGAGGCGGAGAAGATGGCAAATGTAGAGGAGGAGCCGGAAGATCCACGACAAGTTCAATTTCCATGGTGGGATGAAGTTAAACGATTAAAAGAATAGTATGGACGTGATTACTATAAAACATAGTATTCCGAAGCATTCTTGTTTCGCGATTATTCAGCCGGCACGAGGTCAATATACTGCTCGTTGTCGGTTGGTGAATGGACGAGAGGGAGAACTTTACAGGTTGACGAATGAAGGGGAGGAAGTTTATGCCGAGTTGTTGGATATGTTCGTTTACACGTTAAAGGACATCCCGGAATCGAATTGTTTCTGGGCTTACGGGATAAGTAAAGAGAAACTGGTACAGGCTTTAATGAGCAAGTATCCCCGGTTACGTGAAGATTCTGAAATAGAATTGTTATTGTTGCGTAAATGTAAGTTGAAAAATGAGTGATAGGGTAATAATAAAGAAGGTAAAGCCCAGGGGACCGAATCGTCCCAAACCGGGCTTGATTAATCCACTTTTTTTCCGTGTATTTGTTTCGGCTGCCGTTGGAGGGGGAGAGATAGTTTTAACCAGGGAGTTTTACAGGTCAATCGGGATAAAGCAGAAGAGATGGGGATTGTTGATGAAAGGAGAACTTTCCCCGGAGATTGACGAAATACAACGTGTTGCCCGCTATTTTAGCAAGAAGTTATTTTTTAAGACAGGGTTTGTGCATTTGGATCTTTTCTCCCAGAATGAAAAGGTTTTAACGATAGAATTATGAGTGAAAGTAGAATCGAACTAGAGGAATTGTGGTTAGCTACTGATGGTGGTCGAGTTGTGATCGAGCAGCTATACCCGGAATCAAAAGTGGGGTTTGAGAAGAAAAGAAATTTCCGGATCCGTCCGGAATCGGAAGATAAATCTCCCTCGTGTTCGGTGTTCAAGCATAAAAGTGGAAAGTATTGGTTGCTCCAGGATAAAGGTGGGGCGGACACGACGGCTAAGAACGCGGTACAGCTTATTATGAACGAGCAGCAACTCGATTTCGTATCTGCTATTCGTTGGATTGCGGAAAAATTCGCCCCGGAATTGCTGAAAGATGTTGCGGGAAAAAAGAATTTACGGCAGCCGGATATCTCAAAGGCTCCACAATCGTCAGAAGATATTCAGGTTGGGATACGAAAAGGCGGAAAATTCACGGAAATGGAGTTGCGTTGTTTGGGGTACAAGATCACCCAGGAGGATTGCGATAAGATGGGTTTGTGTCCGCTTGATTACTATATAACGGCGAGAAATGAAAAAGGAGATTCCTGGATCATATCTGCGACGGAGAATTACCCGATTTTCTTTTGGGATTACAAGGATTGGGGGAAAATATATCAACCGTTGGGGGACGTGCGTTTCATGTATTACAAGCAGAAACCGGAGGATTTTATTTTTGCTGATCGACATACCGAGAAGTTGCTCCAAAACGCACGTTCCGGGAAATTTCCGGAGGTCGATGAAGAGAATAGTATTGATGAGCGGATTCAGGAACTTGTTATTTGTTCGGGAGGTTCTGATGCCTTGAATGTTTACGCTTCCGGATTTTCTGTTTGTTGGCTAAACTCGGAAACGGAGCCGTTGAGTTTGGCCGCGTACAAGATTCTATCTAAAATAGCGAAAAATATTTACATTCTCTATGATCAAGATTATACCGGTATGCAGGCCATGTATAGAGTCGCTCTACGGTATTTGGATATATACGTGATATCGCTTCCGGAAGATCTTGCTCGGTTCAAGACACCGAAGGGTAAACCAAGTAAAGACGTGAAGGATTTCTTCATGTACTATCGGAATAATGAAGTACGAGATCCCAGGAAGGCGTTTAAAAATATCGTGAAGATATCACAGCCATTGCGTTTTTGGAACAAGAAATACGACAAGAAAGGCAATTTCACTGGTTTTGATATAAATAACGAGTGCCTCTACGGTTTTCTTCAGGCGAACGGTTTTTATTGCCTTGATATGCCTTCCGGTCGTAGGAAAATAACCTATATTCAGATCGTGGATAATATCGTGCGAATTATCGCGGAGGATGATTTCGTGAAGTACGTGAATGACTTTTTAATTCGATGGGTAAAGAAAAATCCGGAGTATTATGATATTAATTTGCTAAATGCTATTCACCGGAGCAACCAGGTAAAACTATCAAGTCTTGACCGGATTAAGGTTATAAATCTCGATTTTAAGACTTACGGTCCGGATTTTGATTTTCTATTCTTCCGGAATACGGCGGTGCGGGTGACTAAGGAGCGTATAGAGAGGGTTGCTCTTGAGAAAATCGGTAAATACGTGCTTGATCAAAAAATAATAGATCATGATTTTGGTTTAGAAGATCCGTTATTTGATGTTGAGTATTCTGATAAGTACCGGGAACTTCAAAACAAGATATCCAGGTATTCCCCGTTTTCCCCTGTTTACAAGGAGGTAAAAGAACAAATTGACGGGTTGCCGGATGCTGAAAAATACACTTTAAGAATTCATGATAATACATTCTCGATGCTGAAGTATTTTTATAATACCGGTAGAGTATATTGGAAAAAAGAAGAAGCGGGCAAACAGCTTTCCGAGGACGAGCGTTTGGAGCAGGATCTGCATTTTATTTCAAAAGTTGCGGCGTTAGGGTATTTGATGTTTCGTTACAAGGAGGAAGGAAAAGCGTACATGGTTTACTGCATGGAAACCGAGATTAGCCAAGAGGGAAAACATTTGGGAGGTACCGGGAAATCATTATCCATGAAAACGCTGGGAAAAGTACGAACACAATATGTCCGGGATGGGCAGAGTAAAGCCATGGATGACGTGGAGAAGTTATTTGATGGCGTACAAAAAGGACGCACGGAGCAAGTGTATATTGACGACGTGAAAGAAACTGTGGATTTACATCGGTTTATGCCGAAAGTGACGGGGGATTTTGAAGTACGTTCATTATATTCAGACACTCAGATAATTCCCTTTGATGAAGCCCCGAAGCTTAGTTTTACATCTAATCACGGTATAAAGAAGTTTGATAGTTCTCTCCGGAGACGTACATGGTTTAGTGCGTTTTCAGATTATTATCATCCGGAGGATCGTACCATGGGAATCATGGAGCGAAGTCCGTATACGGAATTTGGAAAGAATCTATTAAGTGACTACACGCCGGAAGAAATGAATAAGTTTTATAACTTCATGACGCAATGCTTGCACGTGTATTTGAAATTCCGGTGTAGAATAAACCCACCCATGGAGTCGATAGAGAAGAGAACTATTCAACGGGAGATCACGGACGAGTTCATTTGGTGGGCAGAGGAATGGTTCACGCCAGAGCGATTGAATTGTAATCAAGATAAGCAAGTCGCTTATGATGCCTATCAACAAACAATGCCGGAGAAATTTCGCGGTAGCTTGAAGATGAATACATTTAAAGAACGTTTGCGCTTGTATTGTCGGTTTGCCTCGAATAAAGAGAAGGAATACATTTTTAATCCCGTGGATCTATTCAAAACCGAGACAGAAAGGAAGCGGGATGATATACGCGAGTACCGGGACGGGAAGGATGTTTATTGTTTCCATGTTCGTCTTGTGGAACGAAATTCCCCGTACCCCCAGGATGGTGATAAAAAGGAGCAAAAAATTGACGGTTCACGGATAGAGATCGAGGAGCCGGATACGCCGTTTTGATACGGCTTTTTTTTGCGCCTTCTATAATACTATTTATTTATAATATTATTTTTTCATTTTCTTTGACGGGGTTGACGGAGTAAAGAATAAATAAAAGATAATCAGATTATTAACCTCCGTCAAATGCTCCGTCAAAATTCCGTCAAAATATTTGCTTTGACGGATTGAATTCGGGAGGTCCAAAATTTTGACGGAGTAAAAAAGTGGTTTAATTATTTGATTTATAAATGTTTGTGATTCTTGTTTTTACACTCCGTTAAGCCTGTAAATTCGTTGATTTGAACTTTGACGGAATTTGACGGAGATTGACGGGGTTGATA
>NZ_CAUFYA010000045.1:0-46780 GCF_959596855.1 uncultured Butyricimonas sp. | reverse complement strand
TAGAGAAGAGCGATTCTGAAAAGAGTCGCTCTTTTTTTATGGTGTAAATGGTATTCTAGCTCCTCCTCTGTTTTAGTCGCCTCCGGCGAGTTGCAAGTTATATTTGCCTTCGGCAAGTTGCAGGTTGCTTTTCTTGCGTTGTAGACTGTATTTAATTTATTTGCTTTTAGATAATGAAAAAAAGAGTAGGAATACCTACTCTTTTCCGCTGTGTGAAATGATATATGCTTACTTGAGAAGCTCTTTTATTTTTTCTTCCAATGCTTTGCCTCGTAGTTTGATGGATAAGACTTTTCCTGTTGAATCTACAAGGAAGATAGCGGGGATAAGTTTTACTTCGTATGCATCGGCGATATTTGATTTATCCAAGAAATTAGGCCAAGGAAATTGTTCTTCTTGAAGTGCTTTTTGCCATGCAGCATTGTCTTTG
This sequence comes from uncultured Butyricimonas sp., assembly GCF_959596855.1. Classification (NCBI taxonomy): domain Bacteria; kingdom Pseudomonadati; phylum Bacteroidota; class Bacteroidia; order Bacteroidales; family Odoribacteraceae; genus Butyricimonas; species uncultured Butyricimonas sp. The sequence goes on along the minus strand of NZ_CAUFYA010000045.1, from coordinate 46,350 downwards.
TCTATGGATATGCTGATTATTTCAAGACCTTTGGTTGCAAATTCTTTATACAAGGCTTTCAGGTTGGGAATTTCCCGACGGCATGGTCCACACCAAGATGCCCAAAAGTCGATGAGTGTGTATTTTTTGCCTTTTATTAGTTCTTGTAAAGTGAGTGTTTTACCTTGAGAGTCAGTTACGGTAAAGTCAGGGGCTTGTTTGCCTTCGAGGGTTTCCGGATATAGTTCTTCATAAACAATTTGACCGTAATAACTTTTCTGCGCTTCCGGTGAGAAGTTCGCGAACCATTCTTTTTGCTCTTCCTCGAACCAACTCATGGATTGCAACATAAGGAAAGGTCCCCACCAAGAATTCTTGTTATCCATGACGGCTTGTTTTGTCTTTTCCCCCGCAGCTTTGAAAAAAAGATTTTCGTCTGCAGCCATTTCCTGATATTCTTTTGTTTTGGCAAGAGAGTCCATGAGAATTTTGTTTTTATTCATTCTGGCTTCACCTATTTGGGCGCTGATTACCTTGTGTTTTTCATTTTTGCTCATAAACATCTGTTCTAATTCTTCTTTAAATGCCATTTTTTTGAGAAATTCCTCGTGGATGGGGGAGCCGGATACTTTTGTATCACTAAAAGAGGTCCATTCTTGACCATTGTTATCCCGGGTTTCTACCTTGCTTGTAACAGTGGCATTTACCCCGTTCTCTACCATTACTTGTATTACGCCCGAATTTTCTTTCAATTGTATGTAGAACATCCTGGGTGATTCAACTTGACCGGAAAAGGTAAATTTGCCGTTAGAAAGAGTTGTCGTTGCAATGGGTTTTTCTTGTTTGTGAGTAGAACCCGGCACGAGGCAAATTTCTGTTCCGTCGGTTAAGCCGGTGATTGTTCCGTTGATTGTAAATGAATCTTTTGAAGCACAAGCAGTGGTGGCTAGCGTGATGATGGCTAGCATCATGATTATTATTGTTTTCATTATCGTGTCGTTTTAAAGCTTATCGTTCTACATTTTGTTTTATGGTTCCGTTCCCCGGATTGCTTGTAGCTCCCAACGGGAAGGGCATTATCCACAGGTGTGAAGTCGGGGATAGGGTGAGTGTACTTTCATTAAACTCTTTCGTGAGTGTCCGGGCATACAGGGCATCTTGATTTAAGCGACGCATATCCCAAAAAGGGATGGCGGTTTGCACGTATTCGTTCGCTTTTTCCGAAATGATGTATTTCACGGCTTGCTCTGTCGTGGCGGCAGAGAGTGGAGCGTATTTATCCGCGAAGATACGGGTTACACGTACGGCGTTCAGAACATTCATGGCTTCGTCGATGTTCTCCTGTCCTCCTTTGCGTGCAAGACATTCGGCTTTTATGTAATACATTTCGGGCGTGGAGATTCCACCACCGTTAAATTTATCATTACGGATACCATAGAATATATCATCGGGTGCTTCGTATTTCGCTTTCCATTTAGAGGCAAAACGGGCATCGCCTTCTTCAAAAAGGGCGGCACGCGTGATGGTTAAAGCTCCGTTGACTCCGCTTTGTCCGAAGTTCTTTTGTGTGTTGGTCCCGTAGCGGAAAATATAGTTTTCCGGGTTATTCAAGCCGATAGCGGGATAACTGGTTGACCAATCGTCCGGTTTTTCTATTTGTTCTTTGTTTTGCTCGTAATAGGTACGCCAGTCATATAGTTCATCGTTTTGTTTCAAGGCTTCTTCCGCGTATGTTAAGGCATTCGTGTAATCGCCCATGGTGAGATATACCCGTGCCAACATGGCGTATGCGGTTCCCAGAGTCGGGTGCAGGACGGTAGTACCTTCTTCGGGGAGAGCCGGAAGAGCCTCGGTAAGGTCTTGTAAAATGAATCCATACATTTTTTCGATCGTGATCTGGGTAGAGGGAGCCCCCATATCCATACTGAGTATCTGGGGAACGGATAGCTTCGTGGCGGCAGTTGTGCTGTTGTAGGCTTCCGCGTAATAGTTTGTCAGATAGAAATAATTCATTGCCCGGAGTACTTTTGCTTGAGCGATCAATTCATCCCGTTCTGCTTGGGTACATTCCGTGGCATCGGGTACGCTGCTGATAATGAGATTCCAATTCGCGATGGCAGAATAGGAATAGTAATAGAGGGCTTCATCGGAATTGTTTTGTTCGATGCGATCTTCGTTCTCCTGCCAGTTGTAGTTGATAGAATTTAGTGTTACAGAAGTAAGGGAACTCGGTTTCATGTACACGTCGTTTAATAGGTTTATGGCTTGTGTGGCATCGTTAAGATGATTTGATTCATTCCGGATAAAAGCGTCGAAGTCGGCGAGGGTTGTCGGGATTTTTTCTCCTTTGGGGAGAATGTCTAAAAAGTCGTTGCAGGAGGAAAAAAGAGCTCCTGTTATCAGAAGACTGATACTTACGAGTATATATTGTATTTTCTTTTTCATGGTCTTTCGATTTTAGAATTAAAAGTTCAGGTAGAGTCCACAAACGTAATTCGGTTTGTTCTTACTTCCCAGAAGAACTCCGGCTTTGCTGTTAAATGCAAGGGTGGCTAAATTCTCGATATTGAATTGTACACGGGCTGCACCAAGACCGATTTTCTTCACCCATTCAACCGGAACTCTGTACGAGAGCGAGAGATTGTTGATTTTAATATAGGATGCATCCAACACGTGAATGTCTGCTTTCCCGTATATGCTTTCCCGCGCGTAATTAAATTCCGGGGATGTGCTGAACAAGAGGCGGGGAACATTGGTTTTTTCCTCGTCACCTGCTTCTTGCCAGCGTTTACGGATGTCTTTGTTCGTCATACTGACCGTCCTGCCCATGCTGATCGTGGGAATATTGGTGTTGCGTATTTTATGACCGCCCGCGTAAAGCAGCATGAATGAAAATTCAAAGTTTTTGTAGTTCAATGTGTTCGTGAAGGAACCGCTGTAAACGGGAACACTTGTCCCGGCATAATGGATCGCTTCGAGATCCGTGTATTTCGTTGTCGTGATTTCTCCGTTCAAATCGTACATTTGAGGTTCTCCTTTTTCACTCAATCCTGCCCATTTGTAAGCGTAAATAGCATTATAGGGTTTTCCTTCTCTGGGGTATGCCATAGGATAATCCATTTGAAGATAATACACGGGTGCAGTTACATTAATCTTGGTTACTTTGTTTTTGTTGTACCCGAAAAGGAATCCTGCGTTCCATTTGACTTCGGTTTCGCGGAGGATGTCACCTTGGAGAGTCAATTCAAATCCCCGGTTACGCATAGCCCCGTTGTTGAAGGAGAGGGTTCTGTACCCGAAACCTTCCGTGGGTACTCCCATTTGGTTGGCAAGCAGGTCAACACTTTTTTTGTTGTACACTTCAAATGTTCCGGACAAGCGTCCCGTGAGCACTGAAAAGTCTATACCGACATTTATGGTCGTTGTTTTTTCCCAACGCAGGTTTGGATTAGGAGGTGAAGAGATATTTCCATATAAGCCTCCGACTAAGGTGCTTGCGTAGTAATTGGCCGTGAGATAGGGTGCGGCGTCTTTTGCGATATTACCGCCAATACCGTATGATGCCCGAAGTTTTAGTAAATCTATCCAGTTTACGTTAAAGAAGCTTTCCCGGTTGATATTCCAGTTTGCCCCGACAGACCATAACGGTTTGTTCTGGTATTTGGAGTTTGTACCCCATAGGTTGGAACGATCCCAACGGATACTGCCGGAGAGGGTGTAACGGTTGTCGAATGAATAGGCTATGTTGGAATAGAATGACACGAAACGGTTTACCAATTCCGATTGTGACCGGGGAGAGGTGAGCGATGCCCACGAGTTCATCAGACCGGAGAAACCTGCCGTCAGTTTGGTTTCATCGATATATTGTGATGACAATAATCCGCTGTCGTAGCCGTAGCGGGTAAGACTGTTATATTCCAGCTTGGTGTTTCTGATTTCCTGCCCGATGATCCATGTTACGTTGTGCAAGTCGTTGAATGTTTTGTCAACATTGATTTGCTGGCGGAAATTATACGCGTTGGAATGATGTTCCTGCGTGTAGAATATATCCCCCGCGGGCAGGTTATACAAGGCTTCTCCGTTATTGTTCGTGGCAAATTTATTGACCGTTTGGCGGGTATTCAAAGATTCCATTTCTTCCAGACGTTTCAAGCGGCTTACCCCGTATTCGTATTGGAACATGGTATTGTAGGATAACCATGGAAGGATTTTGATATCCAGTTTCCCGTACAGGCGGTTGTTAAATTCTCTGGTTTTGTTCAAACGTCTGTCGAGTTCGTCAAGCGGTACGATATCCAGACTGTATAGTCCGTAATTGGCTATATTATCTCTCACGGTCTTTGTTTGCTGGGCGGCAATGGTGACGGGCGTGCCGTTTTCTTTTAACCGGTCGTAGGGACTCGCGGTGAAGCCTGCGCTGTAAGAACTGAATAAGTCGTATGTTTGTTCCGTTTTATTCTTGAAACTGATGTAAACGCCGACATCTGCTTTCAACCAAGAAGTCAGTTGAAGTGAATTTGTGATATTTACCCCGACTTGATCGTTTTTCGTGTATCGGTCTTCTTCTTTGTTGTTCCGGTAACTGACGGAGAGGTTGAAGTTATTCCGGTCTGTGGCTTTGCCTACGCTCAGGTTGTATTGCTGGTAGAAAGGATTGCGTTTGGCGTATTTCTCTACATCCTTGTAAAAGCCGAATCCCCGAGAGCTCAATTCTGCCAGTTTCGCGTCCGCTTCTGCTTGAGAAATCTTGTTCGTGTAAAGGTCGAGTAAGATATTGGTCCCTGCGCTGGGTAGGGTGGAATAGTTGTTCCGGAGGTTTTCAGCCTCGGCAATCGCCCGGTCTATGCCATTGTTTAATTCGGCGTTTTGTGTTGCCCAGTATTTTTCCAGTTCGATGATATCGGCCGAATTGGTCAAGTTACCCGTGTAGTAGGAATAGGGATGAATGGTAAACGAGCCGGAAAGTTGTACTTGAGTCTTGCCTTGTTTGGCTTTTTTGGTCACGATGACAACAACACCATTGGCAGCGCGTGCCCCGTAGATAGAGGTGGCGGCGGCATCTTTTAATATGGTGATGCTTTCGATGTCTTCCATGTTGAGATCGGGTATGTTTTCCGTGACATTGCCGTAGGCGTCGATAGTCGTGTTTTCCACGGGAAAGCCGTCAATCACGTAAAGCGGGGTTTGCATGGCATTCATGGTTGATACTCCCCGGATGATTCCGTCGGAATACCCGGCGACCTGTCCTTCCAGTACGGAGGACAAGTTGTCCAAACGACGGGTTTCGAGAGTGGTGGCGCTTACTTTGGCAAAAGCTCCGGTAGAGCGTTCCTTGGAAATGGTTTGGTATCCGGTTACCACCACTTCGTCTAAGGTTTCCTTGTCGGGTTCCAGTTTGAAGTTGATTACTTCCTGTTTACCCAAGGGCATTTCAATGGTTTTGTAACCGATGAAGGATACCATGACGGTGTTATATTTCTCGTCAAATGTAAGAACATAGTTTCCGTTGACGTCGGAAGGTACTCCGGTGGTGGTTCCTTTCAGCCAGATGTTGGCTCCGGCGATGGGCTGGTTGTTTTCGTCCAGTACCTGACCTTTGATCGTGCGTGTTTTTTTCTTTTCCGGGGTGTCGGTCGCCGGTTTCGGTTTCACGATGACAATGTCGTTTTCGATTTCATAGGTGTAAGGCTGGTTTTTGAAAATAAGATCCAATGCCGTTTTTAACGGTTGGTTCTCGAATTTCAAGGTGACGTTTGAGGCTTTCTGAATTTCGACTTCGCTGTAAATGAATTTTACTTCGGTCTGTTCTTTGATTTGTTTGAATACTTCGCGAAGAGGCATATTCTTCACGTCCAGAGTCACTTTTTTCACGGGAGTGTCAGCGTAACTCCCCATGCCGAATACGAATAGGAAAATGAGTAATAAACTCAAATGCTGTTTCTTAAATGGATTTTTTTTCATAACATTGTACTTTAATTGTTTTTTCCACCTAGAGAATGGAATTAATTGTTTAAACGGGAGATGTTTGCAGCATCTTCCGCTTTCTTTATAATAATATTTCTTCCGGATATTTCGAATTTGATATTTGTTGTCTTGCCGATAATCGTGAGGACTTCTTCCAAGGTTTGGTTTCGCTTCACGATGCCTGTAAAGGGGTGCTCCCGGAACTCCGCCGCTTCAAAGGTGAATTGCACGTCGTACCAGCGGGACAGTTGTCGGGCGATGTATGATAAGGGCATATTCTCGTACTCGAAGGCTCCGCTAATCCATGAGGTATAGATTGATACATCGACTTTTTGTTTTTCCAGTTTGTCGGTCGTGTGGTCCATGATGGATTGTTCTCCCGGCGAGAGGCGAATTTTCGAGTTATTGTGTTCGAACTCGACACTTCCGGAGACGAGTGTGGTAATTGTTTTTTGTTCTTCGGGATAGGCTGTTATGTTGAATTTCGTGCCTAGTACCCGAATCCGGTCGTTGCCCGAATGCACGATGAACGGGCGGGATTTATCCGGCGCCACTTCCAAGTATATTTCTCCTTTCATGTAAATTTCCCTTGTATTCCCGGAAAATTGACTGGGGAATTGTATTTCGGAGGACGAGTTTATCCATACACGTGTGCCGTCTGACAGCGTGAAACGGTATTCACCACCCGGGGGAACGGTAATCATGTGAAGCGGGGCGGTTTGCCCTGTTTCCCGGTTATCCTTGTTATATTGTAATCCTTCCAGAGAGTCGTTTACAATAGTCGAACCGTCGGGAGCCACGATGCGGGAAGATGTCGAGGAGGTTAGGTTGACAGTTTCGCCGTTGGCGTAGCTGAGTACAGCTTTCACGCTGCCGGGTTCGATTTGAGTTTGAGCAACTTGTTGCTCCGGGGCATACGTCGATCGTGTATCCGGGAATATAAAGAGCAGGATTAAAGCGACAGAGGCTGCAATAGCAGTTCCGATAATCCGGTGCAGGCGTCTGTTCTTCCGGCGAGTGTGTGTTAATGTTTTGGAGAAGTTTTCCCAAGCTTCTCGCGGTGAAAGTTTTTCTTGTACCTGTATTGTTTTTAGTAGTTTCTCTGCTTCCCGGATATCCCGAAATAGTTTCCGGGCTTCCTTGTCATTGTCTATGAGATGGCGGAGTTGCTCCCGCGCCGCCGGGGAGAGGGTGCCGTTGCTGTATTCCGCTATCAGTTCGTATATTGTTTTATGCTCCATGTGTCACTGTTTTATATGATATTCCCAAAAAATTAGAATGGGTGACACGAATAGAATAAAATTTTGAAATTATTTTTCAGAATGCAGGAAAGAGAGAAAGAGGAGGGAGAATGTTTTGGTGTCTATTGACTTGCGCAAAGCTTCTAGCGCACGGGCGTAGTAGGTTTTCACGGTATTAACGGATATCTGCATTTCTTCCGCCACGGTTTTATAAGGCGTGTTATTGAAAATAATGGCTTTTAATACTTTTTGAGGATTGGTGGGGAGATTTTCTATCGCAGCGTATAGTTGTTCTTTGATTTTTTCGAGTTCTGCCTCGTCGTCATGAAGCATTTCATCCAGAAAGTCATCAATATGCAGTTCAATGTCCACGAAATAGGTTTTGCCTTTGTTTCTCATGAATTGTAAAGAGGCTTTACTTGCAGCGCCGAATAAATAGGAACGGATAGAGCCTGAAAACGGATGTCCCTTTTTGTTGTCCCAGAAAGAGATGAAGACGGATTGAACGATGTCTTTAGCGTCCTCGACGGAAAGAAGGTAGCGCATGACATAAGTGCATAACGGTTGATAGTAGATGTCAAACATTATTTTCATGCACCGTTCATCTCCGGCTGCCAGCAGGCGAATAATCGTTGATTCGGTTTTATCTGTCACTGTCGGTATTCCTTTTCGTGGAGTGGTAAAGTTAGTATTAATCCGGTAAAATGCAAAGGGGATGACATTACCGGAAGCAAAAATCCCCCGAAAGATGTCTTTCAGGGGATTTCGTGAACTCGGCGGGAGTCGAACCCACAACCTCTTGGGCCGTAACCAAGTGCTCTATCCATTAAGCTACGAGTCCTTGTTTATTTTGCGTGGCAAAGGTATGGAATGTTCTTTGTTTATGCAAGAGTTTCGTGTTTTTTTTCAGATACTTTTTTTTATGTTTGAAAAATAACAAAGCGGGGTGCGTATAGTTTTTATTACTACTTTTGCGTTAGGTTGTTCAAGTACAAATAGAAGAATATGCTTAAATTTATAGTCGAGAAATTCAAGAGATATCATTTAAAGGATGTGGCAGTCAAGGACGAGCGGGTTTTGGCATTTCAAAATTTAGAGGCGGCGAAGGAATGTGTGTTGTTCTGGGTGGCTGATGATATTTCTTGGACAGAGGTAGATAAAATCAGAAAATCTCTGGCAAAGTATATGGAAGTGCATTTGCTTTCTTTTATCCGGCAGTCCAAATCGGTATTTGAACGATCGGGAGACGCGTTGTACGCGGATGAGTCTTCTATTACGTATGGTGGGAAAATCCGGGATGCCAAGTTGCGGGAGGTGTTGGAGAAGACGGAAGGGGTGTTCATAGACATTTCTATGCAGCCCGATGTTTTGGGGGATTACATTGTACGATATGCCAAATCGCCGTGCAAGGTCGGTATATCCAGAGAGGGAGTGGAGCATGATATTATGTTTGCCAATGTCCGGAATACGGACGTTTTTGTAGATCGTTTGTTTAAGTTATTCACAAAGATTAATACGTATTGAGATGAAAAAGTTTTCGGGAGTAGGGGTTGCTTTGGTTACTCCGTTTGACGAAATGGGAAATATCGACGAAAGTTCTTTAAGAAACCTCGTGAATTACGTGATAGACGGTGGTGTCGATTATCTGGTGGCTTTGGGTACTACTTCGGAGGCCGCGACAATGACGGTAGAGGAGAGGGCTTACGTGGTGAATGTGATCACGGAGGAAAATGCCGGGCGGTTGCCGATTGTCTTGGGTGTTGGAGGAAATAACACGGCTCATGTCGTGGAGGAACTTGCCACGTTACCTTATTTAAGGCAGGGAGATGCAATATTGAGTGTTACACCTTATTATAATAAGCCTTCACAGCAGGGATTATATAATCATTTTAAAGCTATCGCGGAACATTCGCCTCTTCCGGTAATCTTGTACAATGTTCCGGGGCGTACTTCCGTGAATATGACGGCTGCAACCACGTTGCGACTGGCTCTTGATTTTGAAAATATTATCGCGATAAAAGAGGCTGCCGGTAATTTTGAACAGGCGACTTCCATTATTGCCGGGATGCCGGAGAATTTTATTTTCCTGTCGGGTGACGACGGCATTGCCCTGCCCTTGATTTCTATTGGCGGGAGTGGGGTTATCTCTGTGATCGCGAACGTGTTGCCGTATGACTTTTCTACTATGGTGCATTTGGCTTTGGAAGGAGAATTTGGGGAAGCGAAAGATATTCACTTGCGCTTGGGTGAGATGTTCAAGGCTCTTTTCGAGGAGGGAAATCCTGCCGGGGTGAAAGCAGCCTTGCATGCCAAAGGGATTATTGCCAGTCAAAAACTACGTTCGCCCTTGTGCGAGGTGAGTGATTCTTTGTACCAGAAATTGAAACGAGGTGTGTAAAACACACCTTCCATTTTAATCTATATATCCGGACTGGGAACGTCTCAGTCTTTTTAATTTGTATTGCCTGTACTGGAACAGGCCGATTAATAGTATAATGACGATAGGCAAGAAAAAGTTGAAATATTTCAAGAATGTCCGGTATGAATTACTTACCGGTTCTAATGTCTGATTCACTATATATTTGTTCCTCAATTTTATCAACCCGGAATCGTCAGCCAACCATTCGATAGAGTTTATGGCAAACCTGATGTTGTCTAGGCGAAGGGCATCGTAGTCATTGTCTTCCATGAAGCTGGCATTCGAGATGACGATGATAGCACTTTTGTCGTCTTCATTATTCAATAAGGCAGCCACGACGTTGTTCGGGCGGTTGAAGTCATGGCGGGTCCACGTCTTCTGTATGTCGAAGAACACTGGAACTTCCTGTACTCCCGATGTCGGGGAAGTTTTTGCCAACGGGGTGAACGTGTAGGCGGAAGTGGTTTTCACGTTTGTCATACTACTCGCGAAGAGTAGTGATATGGCATTCAATCCGTTTGTGATAACATGAGAACTGAATTTCTGTATGGTTGGCATATACGGAAAACTGACCTTACTTTGATATAGGAAAAAAGGTCCTTGAGATACCCGGATTCGTCCGCAATAGCTATCGATCACGAAGTCATAGTTGATCTTCAGTCCGAAGTTTTCCAGCATATCTTCAAGACCGACACGATTGATAAAACCGTTATTTTGACTTGCTGTGATTTGTCCGACCGCGTGATTCAGCGCGATATACAGTCTTCCGCCTTGCTTCAAGTATTCTTGGAGTCGTTTAATCTCTTCCTTGCTGAAACTGTCTCTGGGACCCATGATACAAATCACTTTGTAACGGTTCAAGTCTGTGAATTGGTCGATGTATAATGATTCCAAACGTGCGTTTCGGAAAAGTTCATGCCTGATTTGGGTGATCTTGTCGCGGAGCATTTCGTTGTGTCCCAGCAAGAAGCCGATATTCGGTTTTGTCGTGTCGCATGCTTCTTTTAACATGCGAGTCACTTCGTATTCCAGCGGGGTATGCTGGCTGATAAGGGGGATGACCGATTTTTTGTTCCCGATTTGTATGACTGCCCCGAAGTAGATTTTTTGGATCTTCACCATATCTCTTTCCATGCTTTCTTGGGAGAAGGGATGTATGCCGGCTTCCAAGGCAAGTATTTCTCTCGAGTCGTTGTCCGGCGTGATGGTGGTGATCGTGAACGATTTGTTGCTAAGGGTTTTGTATTCTTTGAGCAAGTGTTTAAATTCCCGTCCCATTTTCATTTTATCCTGCGAAAGTCCTTCAGACATGAAAAGGGTTACGGAAACGTCTTTATCGACTTTTTTAATCATATTTTTGCTCACGGGGCTCAACGAGTATTTCTTGTTGCTCGTGAGGTCTATTCTGGCAAAAACGAAATAGGAGACAATATTTACCGCTATCAGTGATAAAATCAGGAAGGTGGGGTTATATATGAATTTGTTTTTCATCACTAGGTATATATTAGGCTCTGGTTCGACTGATATAGTATCTCGCTAGCGCGAGGAACAAGGTTACAATACTGACGAAATATACAAAGTCTTTCGTGTCGATGACTCCGCGGGGAATGGCATCGAAATGTTCGCCCATGGATAAATAAGTAAACAGGGCAGCGATGAAACCGGAGCCGAACAGTCCCGCGATAAACTCGAACAGGAATTGGAACCATATCCCGATGGCAAAGGTGACGAAAAAAGCAACAATCGTGTTTGACGTCAATGACGACGCGAATATGCCCATGCTGATATAGCAACCGCTAACCAGTATTAGTCCGAGGTAGCCGCAAATCCCGGCAGCATAGTCCACATGCCCGAGTGATGTCAGCGTAATGTAATAGGGCAGAGTCAGTAACAGGCATAGAATGACTTGCAGGAGTATTGCGAAAAATTTACCGCAAAGGAATTGCCACGGTTTTATCGGTTTCGTGAACAGGAGTTCGAACGTGCCGTCCTTTCGTTCGTCCGATATGCTTTTCATCGTGAGCACGGGAACCATGAAAAAAAGCGTCCAGTAGAACACGTTGAACAAGTAACTCAAAGAGGCTTGTCCGGTGTAAAATACGTTTTTCCACGAGAACCAGCAGATGAATCCCGTTATGCAAAAGAAAACCGTGTAAATAATGTATATCGCGAGCGAGTTGAACGCGACTTTTAATTCTTTATCTATGATAACTTTTACTGCGCCCATGAATTATTCGTTTTGAGTGACTTTTCGAAATATATCTTCCAGTCTGGTCTGCACGGGAGTGAGTTCACTGATATACCAATCATGTTCCCGGCAGAGGTCAAATATGGTTCGTCCGATTTCCACGTCGGGTTTGCACTGGATCTCGAAGTTTTGCTCTTGGGTAATCTCCATGTGCAAAATCTCCGGGAGCGTGCATAAGGCATCGTGGATGACCGGTATGTCGTCCCCTTTGATGCCCAGTTTGAAACTGTAACCCGCGTCGGATTTCCGACGGAGTTCGGATGTCGTCCCGTTTGCCACGATCTTGCCATTACTCATGATCATTACCTGATCACAAGTCGTTTCAATCTCGGATAAAATATGAGAGCTTAGAATCACCGTTTTGTCTTCCCCGATGGTCTTGATGATTTTGCGGATAGCAAAGATCTGGTTCGGGTCGAGTCCGGTAGTCGGTTCGTCCAAAATAACAACTTCCGGATCATGAATAAGGGCTTGAGCGATTCCGACACGTTGCCGATAACCTTTGGATAGCTCGTGAATCTTTTTATGTTTCTCGTTATCAAGTCCGCACAACCGGATCATATCGAGTACCCGTGCCGTGATTTTGTATTTCGGGATGTCTTGAAGTTTACCGATAAAAAACAGGAAGTCGATCACGTTCATTTCCGGGTACAGCGGGTTGTGTTCCGGGAGGTAGCCGATGACCTTTTTGATTTTTCCTGCCTGCTTCCAGATGGAGTAATCGCCGAAATTGATATTCCCGCGTTCGGGCAAGAGATAGCCTGACAATATTTTCATCGTGGTTGTTTTTCCGGCTCCGTTCGGTCCCAATAAACCAAGTACTTCCCCTCTTTTGGCTTTAAAAGAGATGGAATCCACGGCTTTGTGTCCTTCGAAAGACTTCGTTAATTTATCCACAATGACATCCATGGGCAGCTGTTATTTGTTTTCTACAAAAATAGTCATTCAAATTGATGATTTACGGCTTTAATAATCTTTAACCGAGTAATTAACAAGGTTTTAATCAATAGTGTTAAGTTTTTACATTTCTAGCGACAATCGTTTACTTGTGTTTATCGGATGATTCACGCACGATTAACTCGCAATTGACGATCTCTTTTCTTATCCTTGCGTGTCTGCTGTTTGTGATTTGTTCGAACAATAATTCAGCTGCGGTTTTTCCTATTTTTTCCGGGAATTGATTTATCGAACTAACCGTGGGGTTCATGTACCGGGAGCGTTTCGTGTTGGAGAACCCTACCACGGCAATGTCCTGCGGGATATTGAGTTTTTTCTCTTTTATCGCCTCAATCGCACCGATAGCCAGATCATCCGTGATACCGAATATGGCATCCGGTCTTTCCCGCGTTTCGAGTAATTGTAGCGTGGCCTGCTTGCCGGATTCAACGGTTAAGTCCGAACAGTGACGGATATAATTTTCCTTTATAGGTATATGATTTGCTTCCAGCGCTTTCCGGTAACCTTCCATGCGTTTGCCGCCGATGGCTATTTGTTCCGGTCCGGTTAATATGGCGATCTTTTTGCATCCGACCGACACGAGATGTTGTATCGCTTGGAAGGCAGCGGTAACACCGTCAGTCACGACTCTCGATACTCCTTCCACGGAACCCGTTGTGCGGTCGAATAATACCACGGGGATTCCGGATTCTTGGATTTGTTTCACGTGGTCAAATTCTTTTGTCTCGTGCGATAGAGCCATGATGATTCCGTCCGCCCGGTTTGCCAATAGGACGTCCACGCTTTTTTTCTCTTTCTCGAAGTTTTCGTTTGAGGAGATAACCAACACGTTGTACCCGTGACCGTCAGCTACTTCCTCGATTGTTTTTACCACGGTAGCGTAAAACGTGCTCACGATCTGGGGTACGATAACCCCGATCGAGTGGCTCTTGTGCGTTTTCAGCGCGACGGCAAGGGGATTGGGCTTGTACCCGAGTTGCTTGGCCAAGTCTTGCACTTTTTTGCGGGTTTTAGCGCTGATTTCATGATTGTCTTTCAAAGCACGGGAAACCGTTGATACCGATATTTTCAGTTTCTCCGCGATGTCCTTGATTGTTACAGGCTTCTGTGTTGTCATATACTTAATATGTTTGGGTCACGACTTTTTTTCTAATTTCGGGTAGGCTATACGGGCGTGATACACGTTGATCAACATTTCCGTGAATACTCGCTTCACGGTGGAGATGTCCCTGAATGTCAAGTCCGCGTTGGCGAATCTTCCTTCTTGAAGCATACCGTCTATAATATTATTTACAAGATTTGTCAAGTTTTCCTCATCCTTTACTTCCAGAGCTCGGGAAGCGGCTTCCACGGCATCCGCCATCATGACCACCGCACATTCTTTTTTCACAGGATCGGGACCGGGATAGGTAAATAGCGCTTCGTCTATTTCTTTATCCGGGTATTTGTTCTTGAACGAGTAGTAAAAATATTTCACCTTACTTTTGCCGTGGTGTGTGCGGATAAAGTTCTTGATGGCTTCCGGCAGTTTGTACTTGTTCGCCAGTTCAAGTCCTTGCGTGACGTGTGCGATGATAAGTTGGGCGCTCTCGTCAAAATCCAGATTACTGTGCGGGTTCAACCCACCGGTCTGGTTCTCGATGAACATGATCGGGTTGTAGGATTTACCGATGTCATGGTATAATGCCCCGGTACGTGCCAGCAGGGGACTGCCGCCGATATGGTAAATCGCCTCTTCCGCGAGGTTGGCAACCATGAGGGAGTGTTGAAAGGTTCCCGGTGCTTTCTTCGTGAGGTTACGCAATGCCGGGTGGTTCGGGTTCGAGAATTCCAGTAGACTGATTTCCGAGGTGTACCCGAAAAGTTTTTCCACGAGGTAGAGTGCCGGGTAAATCAAACTTAGTAATGCCGTGTTGATAAGCAACAGAAGGATGGCAAACAAGTGTTTGGGGGCAAATGAACCTTCCTGTATAAGCGTGAAAGCCCCGTAAACAAGCACGTAAGTCAAGAATATCAAAGCCAGCGCGATGAATAATTGTGATCTGCGCTGCAAATGGGAGAGGCTGAACATGGCCACGATTCCCGCCGCTATCTGCATGAAGAAATACATGTAGTTGTTCGGGGCGTAGTACGAGATCAGCATGGTCGTGCCCAACAGCAGGTAAAGTGCCGGACGCGTGCCGAACAGTATGTTCACGATGAGCGGGAAGAACAGCACGGGTATCGCGAGAATATTTATATTCTGGAAATAACTGATACTGCCCACGGCAATGGTCAGCAGGAACATGCTATACAGGAAAAAGAAGTCTTTCGTGTTGTAGAAGAGCCTTTTTCTTGATATGTAAAGAAACATGGAAAAGCTGAGTATGGCAATCAGTGTCAGGATGGTTTGGGCGGCAGTGATTCTGATTCGGTCGACTGTAGAACCTAGACTTTGCTCGTGTTCTATACGGAAAGATTCCAGTACCTTGTATGTTTCGGGGGTGACCAGATCATTTCGGGAGATGATAATATCCCCTTTGTTTATCATGCCTTGTGTCGGCGTGATATTTTTCATGCTGGTTTCTACCGCCAGTCCTGTTTTGGTAAGGTCGTATTCCAGATTCGGGTTAATGTAGTTGTTCAATCCCATGCTGAGGATCTTTTCCTCGGTTGTTTTCGCGAGATGCAGACTTTGTACGTATTCTACCAGTGTTTCGTATGCTTGTTTCAGCGTGTAGACATTGGAGAATTTTTCCTCTTGGGCAATACCGTCCTTAACGACCAGAATGTTTTTGATTTTGTCTGTATTGAACTTTTCCGGCATTAGAAGTATTCCGCGAGAGTATATCTCTCGTAACTTTGTCACGATCTTGTTGATGTCGTTCCCGTTGAACAAAGTTTTGTACTCGCCTAATTTTTCAGCGAATTTGTTGATCTGTACATCCGAACTTGCTTCCGTGTAATTGAAAATGGGAGGCTGTTCTTCCCGGATCTTTTCAATTTCGGCTGTAATTTCCTCGGAACTTTTGTGCAAGGGGAAATCAATCGGGGCAATTAACGTTTCGTATTTCCACGGCATTCCTTTCTGGTAAGAGTATTTGAATCCCTCTATCTTGGGAAGTAGCAAAACTATTATACCGCAGATAATAATGATCGTACTGATTTTGAACACGTGTTGAATCGTACGATGTTTTCTATTTTTATTACTTAGCATGTTCGACTTTATAGAATTATCTTTGTTCAAAGATATAATAAAATTTTAAAGCCTCCTACGGGGAGGCTTTAAAATTGTTGCAAGTTACAAGTTGAGCCTTCGGTTCTGCAAGTTACAAGTTTTTGAATGAGTTCTTTTTAACCTGTAACTTGCAGAGCCAAAGGCTCAACCTGCAACCTGTAACGTTTGCCGTCGGCAAACACCTATTGCATTCCCGCGGTTTCCACTTCGGTGCTAACTTTCTTGATCAAGCCTTGGAGAACTGATCCGGGACCGATTTCAAGGAAGGAGGAAGCTCCGTCAGCCAGCATATTTTGCACGGTTTGAGTCCAACGCACGGATGCTGTCAATTGGTCTATCAAGTTTTGTTTGATTTCTTCCGGATCCGATACGGGTTTTGCATTCACGTTCTGGTAAACCGGGCAGATCGGTTTGGAGAAGTGCGTGTTTTTAATCGCATCCGCCAATTCTTGACGGGCGGGTTCCATCAAAGGGGAGTGGAATGCGCCGCCTACTTTCAACGGGAGAGCCCGTTTTGCTCCTGCCGCTTTTAATTTCTCGCAAGCCGCGGTGACGCCTTCTATGGTTCCGGAGATTACGATTTGTCCCGGGCTGTTGTAATTGGCGGGTACCACCACGTCATCAATTTCCTCTAGTGCTTTTTCCACGGTTTCATCCGGCAAACCTAGGATTGCCGCCATTGTTGACGGGCGTGCCTCGCATGCCTTTTGCATGGCAAGTGCCCGGGCGTGTACCAGACGTAATCCGTCTTCAAACGAGAGGGCGCCGTTAGCCACAAGCGCGGAAAATTCTCCCAGCGAGTGACCTGCAACCATGTCCGGTTTCTCGGTCAACGATTTGGCCAGTATCACGGAGTGAAGAAATATTGCCGGCTGGGTTACTTTGGTTTGTTTCAGGTCTTCGTCAGTTCCGTTGAACATCAGATCCGTGATGCGGAATCCCAGTATTTCGTTCGCTTTCTCGAATAATTCTTTCGCCTCGGGAGAGTTTTCATACAAGTCTTTACCCATTCCCACGAATTGAGCGCCTTGGCCCGGAAAAACAAATGCTTTTTTCATACTCGTTTTGTTTATTTCCTAATGAAATTTGTTACTAATTAATCGGATAAACTCCTCCCGCGTGGCAAGTTTCTCGAACGCGCCGCTAAAGTCGGAGGTTGTTGTTACCGAGTTTTGTTTTTGTACACCCCGCATCATCATACACATGTGCTGCGCCTCGATCACCACGGCAACGCCCAAGGGATTGAGGGTATTTTGAATACAATTTTTTATGTCGTTCGTCAGTCTTTCCTGTACCTGTAATCTTCTGGAGAAGGCTTCCACTACCCGTGCTATTTTACTTAGTCCCGTGATGTACCCGTTCGGGATATACGCCACGTGCGCCCGCCCGATGAAGGGCAGCATGTGATGTTCGCAAAGGGAATATATCTCGATGTCTTTCACGATCACCATTTGGCGGTAGTCTTCTTTGAAGAGGGCGGAACGCAGGATTTCTTCCGGATTTTCATGATATCCCCTTGTCATGAATTGCATGGCTTTCGCCATGCGGTAGGGGGTTTTTATCAATCCTTCCCTGTCGGCATCCTCACCCAGCAGTTTCAGTATTTCTTTATAATGGTAACTTAATTGTTCCGTTTTTGTTTTATTGTAATATTCTACCTTGCGGTAAAATTCTTCTTCGTCATCCAATTCCGTGTATTTCATTCAAACTCTCTTTTAGGTGCTTGATTCATCACTCGCGTCAGTGATGGAAAATTCGATGCAAAGTAAAATATAATAATCGAGAATTGAAAATCGAGGATGAAAAATGACAAGAAATGGGGAGGGGATGCTGTTCCGCTGCGAGTGGGATACGTAGCCGTTACACGAGGGTTAACCTCTCGCGATGCATGAAGTTTGGGAGAGATTTGGTAGGGAAAGGTAACGGGAAGCGTGTTTTGCGCACACGTTAAAAAAGCATATTTCTTATTAAAACGTAGGCTATGAGTGGGCGAAGTGCAGGCGAACAGTAGGCGATGTCGCCTATTACCCACTCAAAACTCGCCTAAAACCCGTTTATCGGTATAGTTTATTCCTTAGTTTTGGGATAGGGTAAGTGGGGGTATTCGTGTATTTACTTGAAGTCGATATAAAAATGAAGTAGATTTTTGTCATATATTAAAAATAAACTATCTTTAGCAGATTAAAAACATTGAATATGGAGTGGTTTGTGTTATTCATGCTCGTCGCAATAGGCTTTGTCCTGTTGATTCTTGAATTTCTAGTATTTCCGGGGTGAATGTTGCCGGGATTCTTGGTTTTGCTTGTGTTGCCGGGGCTATTTGGCTGGCTTATTCTACCATGGGTACTACCGTGGGGCATTTCACGCTGCTCGGGACGGCTGTTTGCGGGTTCGGGGTGACGTGGTATGCGCTTCGGGCGAAGACATGGCGGCGAATGCAATTGAACACGCAGATTGACAGTACCGTGGAAGGTGTCGATGAAACGATACGGGAAGGGGATGTCGGGATTACCCAAGGGCGTTTGGCTCCCATGGGCAAAGTGCGGGTTGGTGACAGCGTGGTAGAAGCGGAATCCCGTTCGGGTTTTGTAGATGAAAACCGGGATGTTGTGGTATTGAAGGTGTATAAAAATAAGATAATTGTTAAACTAAAAACAGCTTCAAGGATGGATAATAGCAGTTTGTTTTTTCTGGTAGCGGTCATCGCGGGTGGATTGTTCTTGCTTTGGATGATTCTCTACTTCATTCCGATCGGGTTGTGGTTTCAGGCGTTGGTGTCCGATGTAAAGGTGTCATTGTTGCAACTGGTGTTGATGCGTTGGAGAAAAGTGCCGCCTACTATCATCGTGCGTGCCATGATCGAGGGCAAGAAAGCCGGATTGGAACTTTACCGCGATCTTCTGGAAGCACATTATCTGGCAGGTGGGCACGTGGCTCAAGTGGTACACGCTTTGGTTTCGGCGTCCAAGGCGAATATCGATTTGACATTCCAGATTGCCACGGCGGTAGATTTGGCAGGGCGTGACGTGTTCGAGGCCGTTCAGATGAGTGTAAACCCGAAGGTGATTAATACTCCTCCCGTTGCCGCGGTGGCAAAGGATGGTATCCAGTTGATCGCCAAAGCGAGAGTTACCGTGCGG
Source organism: uncultured Butyricimonas sp. (assembly GCF_959596855.1). Classification (NCBI taxonomy): domain Bacteria; kingdom Pseudomonadati; phylum Bacteroidota; class Bacteroidia; order Bacteroidales; family Odoribacteraceae; genus Butyricimonas; species uncultured Butyricimonas sp. The sequence continues at coordinate 27,185 of NZ_CAUFYA010000045.1, read as the reverse complement.
GCTAATATCCGTCAATTGGTCGGTGGTGCCGGGGAAGAAACTATTCTGGCACGTGTCGGCGAGGGTATCGTGTCGTCTATCGGTTCTGCCGGTTCGCACAAGGAAGTATTGGAGAACCCGGATTCTATATCGAAAGTGGTGTTGAGCAAGGGATTGGATTCCGGTACCGCTTTTGAAATCTTGTCTATTGATATCGCCGATATCGACATCGGTAAGAATATCGGTGCCGAGTTGCAGACAGACCAAGCAGAGGCAGATTTGAAGATTGCCCAAGCGAAGGCAGAGGAACGTCGCGCCATGGCAGTTGCCACCGAACACGAGATGAAGGCTCTGGCACAAGAGATGCGCGCCCGGGTGATCGAGGCGGAAGCCGAAGTGCCGCGCGCTATGGCAGAAGCTTTCCGTAACGGTAATCTCGGTATCATGGATTACTATAAAATGAAGAATATCGAGGCGGACACGAGTATGCGGGAGTCGATCGCTAAGCCGAACGATAAGAAGAATACGCAGAAGTAGACGGAATAATCTGGAAAGTTTCTACGTGATTATGAATGCACAATCAAATTCAGGTTGTGCATTTTGTTGTTTTGGTGTTACGGGTAAATGTGGATAGTTATATAAAAATGATGGCAAAATGGATGTTGATAATGAAAATAAAAAAAGAAAGGAGTATACTTTCTGGTATGTAGTATTGGCTTTAATAGCTTTATTATCCCCTATTATCTTACTGAAATTTCCTTGGTGTATTATTAATTTGGGGGATCTTGAAACAATAGGTCCTACTATTGGAGGTATTACAGCTCCATTTATTTCTTTAATTGCTATTTGGATTACTTTTAAAGCTTTTTGGGTTCAATATCAAGCTAATAATTATCAAAAGGATACGAATGAGCAACAACGAGCCGATATAGCAAAAGAAAGATTCGAGAATAATTTTTTCCAATTCCTAGAATTGTTGCATAAACAAGTGGTAATGTCCAGAATTGATGGTGTGGGCGAAGCAAAGCAGGCATTTCATTATATGTTTTATGAATTCAAAGCTTTGTATTGGATTATACTTTCTTCAAAAATATTTGATAATGTAGAGAATAGACGAAAGTGTGAACTTGAACAAACTTTTTACCTTTTTATGAATGGTGTGAGCGAGTCTTCCATTGCAAGATTATCGGAGTGCTGTTTAAACGTTAAAAAAGAAAAATTGGAAAGTTTGAACAGGAATTTACTGGGGATGCAAAAGGCTTTTTTAGAAAATGGGGAGAAGCCAAGATACTTAAAAGATTATACGGGGAAATCGATACTGTTATTTGATGGGCATAGGTTAAGATTAATACCCTATTATAGAACGGTATGCATGATTGTGCAGTATATCGGGAAAGGTATAAAGGAAATGGAGGCGGAAAATGAAAAGGTCAAAGAATATCAACGTTTTTATATGAATATTCTTTGTTCACAATTCACGGAACATGAAATTGCTTTGTTGAGAACTATATATTTGTATGGAGATGGAGAACATGTTGATTTTAAATGTCATGATAATTCTGTTTTGTGTTGGTTTTTTGAAGAAGTATTAAAGGGCTATATAAAATCACGTACGATGGATGTTGAGGATGAGAAATTCGTGTCCTGAGAGGGAGTGGTTCTAAATTGATTTATGATAAAACTGGAAAAGTGGGATAATGGGTTCGTCAGGATTGAATGTATTAAATTTGTCGAAATCGGGTATGTGATATTTTTCTAGTGTCAGTAACTACCGAGAAATTCTCGGTAGTTTAATTTGGGATATTAATTCATTGCAAATTGGTGATATTCAGTTATTTCTAGGTTACATGCATAGAGCTCCCTCTTGAGGCGGATAATGTGCTTATCTCGCTCAAGCAACCTGATTTTTTGGTTACCCCTTTTGATATGAGGAAAGAGGGATTCCAAGGTTGAAGCCGTACAGGAATATTACTTAATCGTTGTAATGGATTGTTCATATTGCAATATATAGCTATTTTTTGAACACTAAAACATGTCAAATGCGCTTTTCTATTCAAAATATTACTATTTATCTTTTGAGCAATAAACGATTGATAACCAACTAGCATAATATGTTGTATCGTCAAAAAATGCACAATCAAGATCACGAGATTGTGCATTTTTGATTTTATTGCATCTACTGTTGAAAGAATAAAGATTCATTTTTCTTTTTCAGTTTTTTGCGGTAACAAAAAATATTTGTTTCCTTGTCTATCTAGTTCTTTTTGTTCTGGGGTAAATTCTAGATGATTGTAGAGTAGTGTTAATTGGACTAATTGAGGCAAATAGAACAAAAAATTCGGGGTTTCTCCTCTTAGTTCGTTGTTACTTAATATGATTTTTGTGATATTTTCCATGCTCTCCCATTCGGATGGAATACTTCCGGTAAATTTATTCTCTGCTAAAATCAATGTTTGCACGTTTCGTAAATTGCCCAATTCAGGAGGTAGCTTCCCGCTTAAGTTGTTATGTGATGCGTCAAACCATGTCATTTGGGTCAATTGTCCTAATTCTGCGGGTAGGGCCCCGGACAATTGATTATAGGCAAGCCAAAGTTGTCTTATATCTTGCAAGTTCCCTATTTCCGGCGGGATAATACCTTCCAGTTGATTGTATCCTAAATAAAGTCTATTCAGTCGCCTTAACTCTCCTAGCTCGGCAGGAATTTCGCCCGTCAATTTATTCCTGTCTAGGTCCAAGATGGTCAAGCGATTCAAGTTCCCGATCTCCCGGGGAATAGAACCGGTCAACTGGTTTTCACCCAGTGCAAGAATTGTCAAATCTCTCAAATTCCCTATTTCTGCAGGGATTGTACCTGATAATTGGTTTTTCTCCAATGCCAATCTTTCCAACTTGTTTAATTCTCCGATTCCTGTTGGGATTTCCCCGCCAAGATTGTTTTGTCCTAATAATGCCAATGTTAATTTTTTCAAGTTACCGATATTTGCCGGCAAGTGTCCCCCGGCAAAAGCGTTGGCGGCGTGTAAAGATTCTAATGCTGTTAATTGACCTATCGCTTCGGGGAATAGCGAGAATTTGTTGTTCGTGAGTGTAAGCCCTTTTAGTTCCTGTAAATTACCGATTTCTTCCGGTATCTCCCCGTTAAATTGATTATTTAGTAATATCAACCATTCCAGTTTCTCCAGTTCCCCGATACTCGGTGGCAATTCCCCGCTCATTTTATTCGTGTTCACGTTCAAAGTCTTCAATTGCTTCAGCTTGCCAATGGAATCTGGTAATGTTCCTGTCAATAAATTGTTACCTAGACTCAGGTATTCTAGCATCTCCATTTCCGTCAATTCATTAGGAATATTTCCTGTCAATCGGTTATCGGTTAGTTCTAGGGCATTTAAATTCTTTAGTTTACCGAATGCGCTTGGGATACCTCCGGTGAGATTATTCTCGTCTAAAAATAATCTTGTCAGATTTTCCAGTTGTCCGATTTCCGCGGGAATTTCACCTGACAATCGGTTGTTTCTTAGGGATAGAAAACGTAGCTTTTGTAATTTGCCGATAGAAGCCGGGATGTTTCCGCTTAATTGGTTGGTACCTAATGACAAGTGAACTATATCGGTCAACTTTCCAATTTCTTTAGGAATCGCTCCCGAGAAACGGTTGAAACTGAGGTCTGCAAATGTTAATTTGTGTAGTTCTCCTATGGCGTTGGGTAATTTCCCGGAAAAATTATTACCATTCAAGTATAAAGTTTCTAAGTTGTATAATTTTCCTATGTTTTCGGATAATTTCCCTGATATTCGGTTTTTTTCCAAATAGATGTCTTTCAATGATACTAATTCCCATAACTCCTCGGGTAATTCTCCACTCAAGCGGTTATCGGCAAATTGAATACTTGTCAAACCGACTGCTTTCCCTATCTCGGGTGGCAATGTCCCAGTCAATTCATTCTCCGACAAGGAAAGATACCTTAATTGAGGTAACAAGAATAGTTCCCCCGGGATGCCGCCGGTCAATCGGTTGTTGAATAATATCAACTCGTATAATTCCTTTGCGTTTCCCAATGATGTCGGAATTTCTCCACTGATTCGGTTGTTGCTGAGTATGATAGATGTTAATTTCGTTGCCTTGCTCCACTCCGGGGGTAGAGGTCCTTCCAGACGATTGTTTACCATGTGTATAATCCGTAAATTTTCCAACAGTCCCAGTCTATCGGGAAGCTTTCCGGTTAATAGGTTATCGGATGCTTGCAGGCATTCTAGATTTGTCAAGTTGCCGATACTCTCGGGAATCACCCCGGATAATTTGTTATTTTCTATCCGGAGGTATTGCAATTTGTTCAAATTTCCTAATCGATCAGGTAAATTACCAGATAATTGATTGTTGGATAAATCCAAAGAAGTTAATCCTGTCAGATTCACGATTTCGTTAGGGATGTTCCCTGTTAATCGGTTGTGATTTAGTGATAATTGGGTTAGCGACAAGCACTTGCCCACGGAGGGCGGGATGTTTCCCGTGATGTTGTTATGGCATAAATTCAAAACTTCCACTGTTTTCAGGTTAAAAATGCCTGTTGGTAAATTTCCTTTTAATCCGTTGGAAGCTAGATATATGCTTAATTTCCCCGTGTCATAATTTCGCTTCACGCCAGCCCAATCTTCCACGGGTTTGTCGCTCAGCCAATTATTGTTGTTCGTCCAGTTGTCCCCGTCCAAACACCAGTACAACTCTTTCAATGCCGCTCGTTCCTCTGCCACTTGTCGTTCTTTTATCAACAACTCTTCCGCTTGTTTGCGTACCACTTTCTTTTTCTCTTTACGTGTTTGAGCATGTAGATTCTCATCGCCACACCAATAAAGAAGCATGCACGATGCGATAAGTAATATAATTCCTTTCATGGCTAATCCTTTTTGACATTAATGGCTAATTTAAAAAAAAATATTTGAGATTGTACAAGGAAAAGTATGATGCAGTTGTAAAAAATGTCCTTAAAAGTTTGACAAAAAAACTTTTAGGGACATTTTCATTTACAAAAAGAAAGAGCCGGGTAAATCCCGTAAGTTGTACCGGGAGGCCATGACTTCGCCGTAGGCTCCGCAGGAGCGGATGGCGATGAGGTCGCCTCGTCGGGTGGCGGGGAGTTCCCGGTCTTTGCCGAAGCAGTCGGAGGATTCGCATATCGGGCCCACGATATCGTATTTTTCGTACGGTTGTATGGAGGTGAGGTTTTCGATGCGATGGAATGCTTGGTAAAGGGCGGGACGCAGGAGGTCGTTCATTCCGGCGTCGAGTATCACGAATTTTTTGTGCTTGCCTTCTTTCACGTAGAGTACGCGGGAAACGAGTGAGCCGCATTGTCCCACGAGAGAGCGTCCCAACTCGAAATGCAGTTGCTGTCCGGGTTGGGCTTCGAAGAAATCGGCGAATGTCTGGAAATAAGAAGCGAAGTCCGGGATTAACCCGCAGGAGGGGCAGTCGTAATTGATACCCAAGCCGCCTCCGAAATTGACGTGGGGGAGGATAATACCCTGTTCTTTCAGACGAGCCTGTATTTCGTTTACCCGCAGGCAAAGTCCTCGGAACACGGTGAGATCGGTGATTTGGGAACCGATATGGAAATGTAACCCGATAAGACGGATGTTTTCCAATTCCCGGCAGACGGCGATGGCGTGCTCCAAGTCATAAAGGTAGAAGCCGAATTTGTTTTCTTCTATTCCCGTGGTGATGTAATGGTGCGTGTGGGCGTCCACGTTCGGGTTGACGCGAAGGGCGATAGATGCTTTTTTGCCGAGTTCCCCGGCGAGCGTGTTGATTACCTCTATTTCCGGCAGTGATTCGCAGTTAAAGCAGAATATGTCTTTTCCCAGCGCGAGTCGGATTTCGTCATCACTTTTGCCTACTCCGGCATACACGATCCGGTCGGGGTGGAAGCCGTATTCGACGGCTCGGGCAACTTCGTTGCCGCTGACACAATCGGCTCCTATTCCATAATCTTGGATGATTTCAAGTATTCTAGGGTTGGCATTGGCTTTCACGGCATAGTGTAAATGGAAACCGTGGCGGTTGGCCTCTTGTGTCGCGGATTGGAGGGTTGCCCGCAAAAGTGCGGTGTCGTAATAATAGAATGGTGTTTTTAAAGATTGAAATGTTTTGACGGTTTCTATATTCATTTTCAATTAGGTTTATAAGGTTTGTAAAGTTTATAAGGTTTATAAAGTTTATAAGGTTTATAAAGTTTATAAGGTTTATTTTGTTGTCATATATTATACTTTATGAACCTTACGAACTTTATAAACTTTATGAACTCAATTAAATAATCTCTCGCTAAGGTCTTGTAAAGCACGTTGTTTGTCTTCCTGTTTAACGAGCAGGGAGATGCTGTGTTCGCTTGCCCCGTAGGAGATCATGTGTAACGGGATGTCTTGCAGAGCGGTGAGGGCTTGGGCGGCGAGGCCGTTGTTGTTGATGGAGCAGTCGCCGACGATGCAGATGATGGACAGGTTTTCTTCTACCTCGATTGTCCCGTATTTGGTCAAATCTTTTTTGATATCTTCCAGATGGCAGGTGTTATCGATGGTTAGCGAGATGGCTACTTCGGAGGTAGCTATCATGTCAATCGGTGTTTTCCATGACTCGAATATCTCGAATACTTTGCGAACGAAGCCGTATGCCAGAAGCATGTTGCTGGATTTTACCTTGATAGCGGTAATCCCGTCTTTGGCGGCGACAGCCTTGAAGTTTTGTACCGGACTCTCTTTGGTGATCAGGGTTCCCTCGTCACCGGGGTTCATGGTGTTTTTCATGCGGACGGGGATGTTTGCCCTTTTTGCCGGTTGTATACTTGACGGGTGCAGGATTTTTGCCCCGAAGTACGCTAGTTCCGCCGCTTCGTCGAAAGAGAGGCTCCGGAGTGGTTGGGTGTTTTGCACGTAACGGGGATCGTTGTTGTGTACACCGTCGATGTCTGTCCATATCTGTATCTCGCCGGCATTGACGGCAGCCCCGATCAAGGCGGCGGAGTAGTCACTGCCTCCTCTTTTTAAATTATCGATTTCCCCGTAGGCGTTGCGACAGATGAATCCTTGGGTGATGATGATGCGTTCGGTGGTCGGGTTGGAAAGCAGGCGCTTCAAGTTTTGTTCGATGTAGAAATAATCCGGCTCGCAATCCTTGTCGATACGCATGAAGTCGAGGGCGGAGAGTAATGTCGAGGGGATGCCTTGTTCTTGCAGATAGTAGTGCATGAGGGTGGTGGAGATGATTTCTCCCTGTGCCACGACGGCTTTCTCTTGCAGGGGATAAAAGTCTTTATTAATAAAGGAACGGAGATAGGTGAAGATGGTTTGCACGAATTCCTGTCCCTTGTGCTTGTAATCTTCCGTGTCGTAGAGTTCGCTAATGGTCATCAGGTAATCGAGTTCCAGATTCTGTATCGCGGTCAGGGCTTCCTGACGATCGTTCCGGTAGAGGTTGTTCGTGATGTCAACCAGCGTGTTGGTGGTTCCCGACATGGCGGAGAGTACCACGATTTTGGGTTGCTCGTCCGAGATGAGTTGTGCCACTTCTTTGATTCGCGGAGCGCTACCGACAGAGGTGCCTCCAAATTTCAGTACATTCATAATGTTTTATTTTTGTTTTATCCGTTCATTTTTTTCGCATGAAAAAAGCCCGTGTAATCACACAGGCTTCTTCGTCAGTTTTTTTTCACAACAGTACGTTAGCCTGCAAAGAGCCTTTGCATGCACATCATCATATGTTTATATTTGTTTGTATTTTGAGTCATCATACTACTTTTGAGTTTTCACGATGCAAATATTGCATATAGAATTTGAAAAAACAAGACCTTGTTAAAATATTAACGATTGGGGAAACGGCATTCATTTTTTTAACGCCGTATCCTCAAGTGGTTTTGTCACGTTGCAGAGTTACAGGTTATGGAAGATAACAGCCGTCCAGTTGTCTTTTATCTTGTGGGATTGATATTTGAGTCCCAGACTTTCAGCTTTGTCCCGGATCATGGGGATATCTTCCGTGTAGAATCCGCTCATGATGAGGTAACCGTTCGGGTTCAATACATTCACGTAGGCGTGCATGTCGTTGAGCAGGATGTTGCGGTTGATGTTGGCAAGGATGATGTCGTAATGTTCTTTGCCGTCCAATAGAGCGGCGTCACCGATCAGTACACGGATGTTTTGCACGTTGTTGGTGGCGATGTTCTCCATGGCATTGTTATAAGCCCACTCGTCGATGTCGATTCCGGTGAGGGTGGTCGCCCCGGCTTGTGCCGCCATAATAGACAGGATTCCCGTGCCGCACCCCATGTCGAGTACTTTTTTCCCCTTGAATTCGGGTTTCATGTCAAGTATGTTTTCCAGCATCAGTGCCGTGGTGGCGTGGTGTCCGGTACCGAAACTCATTTTCGGGTCGATGATGATTTCGTGTTCGATGTTATCAATCGAGGGGTGGAAACCCGCCCGCACCAGAATACGATCTTGAACGAGTATGGGGGTGAAGTTTTCTTCCCATATTTTGTTCCAGTCTTGGTTCTCGATTTCGGCTTTCTCCCATGTAATGGTGTACAGAGAGCGGAAGAAAGAGAGGATTTCCATTTCTTCAACTTGTTCCGGCTTGAAATCTTTTGATGGGATGTAGGCTTTGAAACCGTCGTCCGTGTACGAGAAACTGTCGTAACCGAGGTTGCCTAATTCGGCGATGAGTGCATCGGCAATGTCCTCCACGTGGGGAGTGATATGGAAAGTAAGTTCTGTATAAAACATGCTATCTGATTTTTTTGCAAATGTAGCAAAAAATAGTCAAAAGTCCGTGAGGTCCATAAAGTCTATAAGGTCTGCAAAGTCATGGTGCCCTCCGGACGATTTCACCGACAGCTCTGCTATCGTGAACAAAACGCCCCGTGGGGGCAATGGACTTTTGACCTTATGGACCTTATAGGCTTTACGGACTTATTTGCTCTTCACATGAGTTTCTCCAGTTTATTCAACGATTGAGCGATCTCCTGATCTGAAAGTTCGAAATTTTGCAAGTTACCTCCAAGGTATTGCTCGTAAGCGAATAAATCGATCATTCCGTGTCCGGATAGGTTGAAAAGGATTGTTTTAGCTTTCCCTTCTTCCTTGGCGATTTTTGCTTCGCGAATAGCTTGGGCGATGGCATGGGTGGATTCCGGTGCGGGAATGATGCCTTCGGTTTTAGCGAACAGGATTCCTGCCTCGAATGTTTCCAGTTGGGGTATCGCGACGGCTTCCATGAGTTGATCTTTCAATAATTGACTGACCAGAACTCCCGCGCCGTGATAACGCAGGCCACCCGCGTGAATACTTGCCGGCTGGAAGTCATGTCCCAGCGTGTACATGGGGAGTAATGGCGTGAGACCGACCGTGTCGCCGAAGTCATACTGGAATTCTCCGCGAGTGAGTTTCGGGCAGGATTGAGGTTCCACGGCGATAACCCGGGTGTGTTTGCCTTCTTTCAAGTTGCGACGGATAAAGGGAAAACTGATTCCGGCGAAGTTAGAGCCGCCGCCAAAGCAACTGATCACGATATCCGGTTCATCTCCCGCTTTCTCCATTTGTAACAGTGCTTCCTCTCCGATGATTGTCTGGTGTAACAACACGTGGTTCAACACGCTTCCGAGGGAGTAATTCGTCAGCGGGTCTTGCGCGGCTAATTCAACGGCTTCGGAAATGGCTATTCCCAAGCTGCCGGGGGAATCAGGAAATTCACTCAATATCTTTCTTCCGGCTGCCGTCAGTTCGCTCGGGGAGGGGATCACGTCGGAACCCCACGTGTTCATCATGAGTTTGCGGTAGGGTTTCTGGTTGTAGCTGACCTTGACCATGAAGACTTTCAGATCCAGACCGAAATGCTGGCAGGCAAAACTGAGTGCCGTACCCCATTGTCCGCCACCGGTTTCCGTGGTGATTCGTTTGATTCCCTGTTTATAATTGTAATAGGCTTGAGCGATTGCCGTGTTCGGTTTGTGTGAACCGGCAGGACTCGTTCCCTCGTTTTTGAAATAGATTTTTGCCGGGGTGTCGAGAGCTTTTTCCAACGCGTAAGCCCGCACGAGAGGGGTTGATCTCCAGATTTTGTACAAGTCTTGTACTTCGTCGGGGATCTCGATATACCGTTCCGTGGAAAATTCTTGTTTTGCCAGTTCTTCGGCAAACAGCGGGTAAAGGTCTTCCGGCTTCAACGGTTGTTTCGTGCCCGGGTGAAGCGGGGGGAGAGGCTTGTTCGGCATGTCGGCCGCGATGTTATACCATGTTGTCGGCATTTCTTGCTCCGTGAGCAGGATTTTCTTGATCTGTTTCATGTTTTCTGATTTTAATAGTGAATAAAAAAGAAGAGAGCCTATTGCTAGTAAACAATAGGCTCTCTCTATATCTTCAATTATGCAATACAATCACATAACCTCATTGTTTACTATGAAGTTTAAAGAGGTGCCACCACCAAGTAAGGGCTATGTGTTGATTGTATATCATAATCTTTCTTTCTCTTTGTTCGGTGCAAAACTAGGCATTGATTTTCTTTTTTCCAAATTCAAAGTAAAAAATGTGGAATTAATTGCTTACATTTGCAGCATCCCACTCGAATTAAGATAAATGAACGTGTATTGCACAGAAGAGATTGCCTCCGGTGTGCTATGCACGTTTTATTAAATTCGGAGTGGGATCTTAGTTTAATAAGAAGCCGGAGGCATTTCTTTTGTTAGTTTAAACGATGCAAGTAAGATATTGTTATGTTTTCCGTAACAATTTTTGAAAATTCTAAATTTGTCAAGGTGGGGCCGTGATGGTTACCCACCTTATTTTTGTAACATATTGTCAATTATGCTCGTAGTATTTATTATTGTATTCTAGCTAAACTAAAATTAATTATGATGAGAACTTTTGGAAGAATTGGATGGATTTGCATGGTGACTATTGTTGCCGGATTGGCATTGGCTTCTTGCGGGAATAGCCAGAAGAGTAAGGTACAATCGGGTAATCAAGCCCAGCAACCGGCAGGCGCTGTCATCGAGGAGTCGGAGGTAGTCGTGGAGGTGGATAGTATTGCACCTGATTCTACCGCGGTGAAAGTGAAAAAGTAAAGGAGGGGGGCGAAACACCCCCTCTCGTCCATAAGGTCTGAAAGTCCATAATGTCGTAAGGTCAAATGTATCGAAAGAATTGATTTATATCATTATGTTATAAATCATGGACTTTACAGACTGGAGGTGTGTCAAAACACACCTCCTTTATAGTATCATTTGTGGCATAAATTCGAAACTGTTGTATTTGGGACGTAGTCTGTCCGTGTTGTAGAATTTCTGGACATCCACGAGTTTCTTGCTGCTGGTCACGATTTCGATGGGAGCGTTGTCATAGCGTCCGTTACGCAGGATAACCAGTCGCCCGTGCAATCCTTTATTTATCAAGTCAAGTGCAAGGTTACCGTATGCCATGGGAACGATGGAATCAAGCGCGTCCGGATCTCCGCAGCGTACAAGATAACCCAGTTTTTGGGTTATCGTGTTGATCACTTGCCCGTGATTGAATTGCGGGGTAAGTTCCTTGAGTTGTTCGGAAATCATGTTCCCGATGCCTCCCAGCTTCTTGTGCCCGAACATATCTGTTTCTTCGCTTTGGAATATCATGTTCCCGCCGCAGAAAGTAGCCCCTTCCGACACGAGGACTACCGAGTATTTGCTTGGGTTCGTGAAACGGTCTTCACAAAGTAATTCGGTTAGTCGCTCGATATTGAATTCGTATTCCGGGATCACGCAACGATTGGCCGCACCTGCCAGTGTGGGCAGCATGGCGGTGAAACCGGCATAACGTCCGAATACTTCCAGCACGAGAATACGTTCGTGTGATCCGGCAGAAGTGCGCAAGTCATGCGTGAGTGAAATCGTTCTGGTGATACAGGTGCTGAAACCGATGCAATAATCGGTTCCCGGTACGTCATTGTCCATTGTCTTGGGAATGGCGACCACCTTGACACTTTCTTTGCTCAGACGGACGGCGTAACTCAGTGTGTCGTCACCCCCGATCGGTATCAGGTAATCTATCCCCATAAATTCGAGATTTTTCAGAACCTCCGGGGTTAAATCATTGATATCGTCCGAGTATTGTTCTTGCAGGTGTTTCGGCACGTTAGCCCTCGGAACGTGTGAAGCCCGCGTGCGTGACGTGTGAAGAAATGTACCTCCCGTGCGCCCTGCTTTGTTCACGATTTCTTCGGTTAACTCGAAGAAATTGTTGGAGTTATCGTATTCCGGGTCCCGCACGATGTCTATCAGACCACCCCAACCTCTTCGTATTCCGATTACTTTATATCCTTCGCGCAAGGCTCTGATGGTTACCGCCCGTATAGCGGGGTTCAAGCCGGGAACATCGCCTCCTCCGGTGAGTATTCCTATGATTCCTCTTGTTTTTTGTAGTACCATAATTGTAGTAGCTTTATGTTAGTAAAATCGAACTAATATACATGAATTAATTTAATTAATACGTTAATTTCCTTATTAAAGTCAGTATATTTGTCCGTTTTTTATCGAGAAAACATATATTATTTGAAAAATGGAGAGTTTGCTTGTTTTTTGGGAAGAGTCGGGTATATTGAAGTACGGGGCAATCGCATTGCTCGTGTTGTTATGTATATATATGTACTTGATTATTCGACGGGTGATAATTGTGTCCCGGAAGGATAAACCGTTTGGTAAGCCGGAAGGGGAGGGGGTATCCGTTATTATTACCGCTCATAATAACGCGGAGGCTTTAAGGAAAAATTTGCCTAGTTTCTTGATGCAAGCCTATGGTAAATACGAGGTTATTGTGGTGGATGAATGTTCGGAGGATGACACGCAGGATGTGTTGGCGGAGATTCAGAAAGATTATCCGGAGTTGCGGTGTACGCGTATTTTTCCCGACACGAAATTTCGTTTCACGAAAAAATTAGCCATAAATATAGGTGTACTCGCGGCAAAATATGATATTCTGTTGTTCTCCGAGATACACTGTCGCCCTGCCACGATGCATTGGGTGGAGACTATGCAATCTTATTTTGATGAAAACACGGCGGTAGTTGTCGGTTACGCAAATTACGCCCCGGGTGAGCATAATATCACTACATGGCGGGCTTTCCGCTTTCTCCGTTTTTTAGAAATGTTAGTCTTGGTAAAAAATAAAAAATATATTTTCGGTGATGGATGTAACATGGCTTACCGAAAATCGTATTACATTAAAAACCGCGGATTCGCGAAGAACTCACAATCGTATTTGGGATATGATAATGATATGGTTAATGAATTATCGAAGTTCGGAACGGTTAGAACAATAAAGTGTCCGGATACGTACGTGATAATTGATAAAAGTGACAAAAAAGGAGAGGTAAACGAAATATCGTATTATTATGCTAGTAAGATGAGATTGACAATGACGGAGAGATTAGGAATAGATAAAGGTATGATAGTGCGTTTAATTTTTTACACGCTCTCTATTTGTTTGATTTTCACGGGCGTGTATCCGGTATATTTGTTTGCGATAATGATTATAGCATTTTTAACAGATTTTGTTTTGCTAAATATTTGCGCTATTTGTCTGAAACAAAAAAAATTATTCCTAACTTCGTTTATTATTAGTACCGTCGGTTTTGTTTATCGATGGTACTGGAATGGATATTCATTTTTTAACAAAAAGAAATGGAGCTAAATAACAACTTGTCAGAGAAAGCTCTCTACGATTACAAAGTCGTGAAAAGAGCAATAACGGGAGATGAAAAAGCCTATGCCGAATTATTTAAGCGGTATAAGGACTCAGTGTACTTTATGATACTGAAGATGGTGAATAACAGAACGGATGCGGAGGACTTGATGTTCGAGGCATTCGAGAAGGCTTTTGCGAGTTTGAATTACTATTCGCCTCAGTTTGCATTCAGTACTTGGTTGTTTAAAATCGCTTCTAATAACACGATTGATTTTATTCGGAAGAAGAAAGCGAAAATTGTTTCCTTGGATAAGGATGATATTAATCCTGACGATCGCGGGTATATTAATAGTGTGCCGGCTGACGTACTGACCCCGGAAGAGGAAACGATACGCAAGCAACGGGCTGAGTTCATGCGGGAAAAAGTCGCTATGCTGAAAGGCCGTTACCGTCAATTGATAGAATTACGTTATTTTGAGGAGTATTCTTACGAAGAAATTGCACAGGAACTGGCAATCCCGCTAGGGACCGTGAAAGCTCAATTATTTCGGGCTAGGGAGTTGTTGCTGAATATTTTGCAGAACACGGAAATAGCCAGAGAAAATGAGAGGGCATAGCCTTTTTATCCTTCTGATTTTTTTATGCCTTGGTTTACGGGGGCAAGACACGAATGACCGGGATATATTTGTTACGGGGGTGATTTGTGACCGGGATAGCGTACAGCCTCTGCCTGACGCTATTTATCGTTTCGGGCAGGAGGTTCGGGGCGTGGATAACCAAGGACGATTTTCCGTGCATGTAAAGGTCGGCGACACGTTATATTTTTCGCACGTTGGTTTTGAACCCGTGCGAATCGTTGTTTCCGATACTTTGAAAAAGGATGATTATCTTTTAGGCATTTTCATGGTACGGGATACTATTCAATTGGCTGAAGTCGTTGTGTTGCCCCGTTTCTTCATGGAAGATTTCAAGATGGATTCCGATCTGATCACTGCCCATAATAATATGAAAGGTGCTGTTAACGCGGCATCCCGCCCAGTGAAAGAGATGGATCGGGAGATGAACCAGAAGATGGTTATCTCCGATTTAGCCCGAAAAGTGGAGATGAAAGGTATGGTTGATGTTAAGCTGGGGATAGGAACGCAGTCTTACACGGCGTTGAAAGGTTTAATGCGGTCACGGCGTATGGCGGATAAAGGGAAAGTGATAAGAGCACAGGAAATAGACTTGTTAAAGAAAATTTTTTATATAGAAAAAAGAGAAAAAACGGATAACTAAAGGAAGAAAGATTATCTTTGTATTTGAAACAAGCCACGTGTGGGCAGAGTTTCCAGTGAAGCAATTTATTAATATCAAAGTTACGTTTTTATGAAGAATTTGTCGATAGGATTAAATGTGTTATTGTTGATTGCCGTAATTGTTTTATACATATTACATTTCTCCGGGAGTAGTAAGAGTACGAGCAGTCAAGACGGGGTTGCAACTGTAAATGCGGATGCAAAAATAGTCTACATTAACATGGATACATTGCTTAATAAGTATACTCAATCAAGGGAGTTAAATGAGGCATTTTTGAAAAAGCTCGAAGCAAATCGCACGGAATTGAACGTGAAAGCAAAAAATCTTGATCGCGAAATTGCCGAGTTTCAACATAAAGCAGAGAATGGCGGATTCCTTACTCGCGAAAGAGCCGAACAGGCTCAAACGGAGTTGTTGATTAAACAGCAGAATCTGCAAAAACTGCAACAGGAAATGAGCGAGAACGCTCAACGGGAACAAATGGAAATCAATCGTAAGTTGTACGATGCCATTACAAATTTCTTGACGGATTATAATAAATCAAGAGGCTATCAGTTGATATTAAGTACTACTTTAGGTGGAAACGTTTTGTTTGCCCAAGATGGTTTTAATATTACCAACGAGGTGGTAAGCTTGTTGAATACCCAATATCAAAAGAAATAAGCGTTTAATAATATACGGGGGAAGGCTGAGAAATCAGCCTTTTCTTTTATCTAATAGAAAGAAAATGAATTTTAAATATACGGTTGATATTGCGGCAGACTCGGAAGAGGTGTTCACGGCGTTGACAAATCCTTTCCAGATAGAGATATGGAGTGGTTATCCTGCCGAGATGAAAGCGGAAGAAGGATTTGTGTTTTCATTGTGGGAAGGTGATATATGCGGGGTAAATCTGGAAGTGAAACCGAATCGTCTGCTTGTACAAGAGTGGTTCTTCGGTGATACGGCAGAACGTTCCATCGTGACGTTGAAACTAAAGAAAGTCGGAGAACAGACTCAGGTAGAACTGGAACACACGAATATTCCTGATGACGTGTTCGAGGAAATCGTGGAGGGATGGAAAGAGTATTACTTGGGCTCTATAAAAGGTATGTTGGAAATGTACTAATCGTAAATCAGTAAAAATACGGATTATACATCCGAATCCGGATAGTAATTTTGTCTTGTAAATTATTCACTAACTAATAGATTATTTTGCATGAGCAAGTTAAAGATTTCGGAAGATTGGACTTCTACTATCGTCGGGTGGTTTATCATCCTTTTGATTGTATTTCAATTGAAACCACATTGGCCTTCGTTCAGTTGGCCTGATGCCGATGCATTAATGAATAAAGTATTTACTCTGGATAACGTGGGGCATGCTTTGATTGTATTCTGCTTCATGTTTTTCATGGCGTTGCTGGCTGGAATGTTGGCAGGGAAAAAGTTTAAGATGATCGCGGCCAGTTTTCCCGTGGTATTCTTTCTGACTCTTTTGGCTATGGTTGTCGGGGGAAATAAATTTTTGAAAGATTGGGGTTTCGAAACCGTGATATTCAGTCTTTTGATCGGGCTTTTTATTAGTAACGTGTTTTCTATTCCCAAGTGGTTGAAAGAATCACTTTCTTCAGAATTGTTCGTCAAAATCGGGTTGGTGTTGTTGGGAACTTCCGTACTTTTCGGTGATTTGTTGAAAGCCGGTTCGTTAGGTTTGATACAGTCTTGCGTGGTTGTTTTTACTGTTTGGAACTTCTGTTTCTGGTTGTGTCGAAAGATGAAGATTGATAAAGAGATGTCATTGATGCTTTCCAGTGCCGTTTCTATTTGTGGTGTTTCGGCGGCTGTGGCGACAGCCGGTGCGATTAAAGGAGATAAGAAGAAATTGTCTTACGTGGTATCTCTGGTATTGGTGGTGGCTGTCCCGATGATTTTAATTATGCCGGGGCTGGCGAAGCTGATGGGTTTGCCGGAAGATATGGCAGGTGCTTGGATCGGGGGAACAATCGACACGACAGGAGCCGTGGCTGCCACGGGAGCCATATACGGGGAGGTGGCGTTACAAACGAGTACTATCGTGAAGTTCTCGCAAAATGTGCTTTTGGGTGTTGCCGCTTTTCTGATCAGTATATATTGGTCGTACTCGAAGAAAGAGGTGGCGGAAGAGAAACCTACATTAAAGGTTATCTGGCTGCGGTTTCCCAAATTTGTATTGGGATTTGTTGCCGCTTCCGTTGTCTTTTCGTTCTTCGTGGCCCCGGAGATCGTGTCTGAAGCAAAGCCTATATTAAAAAATATTCAGGGAATGTGGTTTGCTCTTGCTTTCATGTCTATCGGTCTGGAAACCGATTTCAAGAGTCTGATCACGTCAGAAAATCGTCGTTCTACTTATGCTTTCTTGGGAGCGCAAGCCTTTAACGTGGTGTTCACGTTGTTAGTGGCTTGGATACTTTTCGGACTAATAGCATAGTTCGTAAAGTTCATAAGGTTTGTAAAGTTGATAAAGTTGAAGAGCAAAAACTTTATGAACTTTATGAACCTTATGAACTTTATAAACTAAATATGATTGTATTACCGATATTGTTTGTAATTTTGTCCGTAATTTTTGAAGTTAAACGCAAAAAATAATAGAAGATGAAATTTTTTATTGATACGGCAAATCTTGATCAGATTCGGGAAGCCAATGATTTGGGAGTATTGGATGGAGTGACTACCAACCCGTCATTAATGGCAAAAGAAGGTATTAAAGGTGACGAGAATTGTAGAAAGCATTACGTTGAGATTTGCAATATCGTGGATGGTGATGTAAGTGCTGAAGTAATCGCCACGGATTACGAGGGAATGATTAAAGAAGGGGAGGAACTGGCCGCTTTGCATCCGAATATTGTTGTAAAAGTTCCTTGTATTGCTGACGGAATCAAGGCTATCAAGTATTTCACGAATAAAGGTATCCGTACGAATTGCACGTTGGTGTTCTCTCCGGGACAGGCATTGTTGGCTGCTAAGGCCGGTGCCACGTATGTTTCGCCTTTCGTGGGACGTTTGGATGATATCAGTAGCGACGGTATCGAGTTGGTGGAGAAGATCGTGGATATGTATGCTTACTACGGGTTTAATACGCAGGTTTTGGCTGCTTCTATCCGCCACACGCAACATATTATACAATGTATCGAGGCTGGTGCTGATGTGGCAACTTGTCCGTTGAGTGCAATCAAAGGATTGTTGAAACACCCGTTGACAGATTCCGGTTTGGCAACATTTCTGGCAGATCACAAGAAAGTAAATTCATAAATTCGCGATAATGCTTGTACGCTTATTCGAGGATAATCCTAATGATAGGGAAATTCGGAAGATCGTTGAGCTCTTACGTGATGGTGGTATTATCATCTACCCGACCGATACTATTTACGCGATAGGGTGTGATATTAATAGTGTGAAGGCTGTGCAGCGAGTATCGGCTATACGTAAAGTGAAGCCGGAGAAAGCTAATTTCTCGATGATATGCAAGGATTTGGGAAATATTGCGGCATACGCTAAGGTAACAAACGAGGAATTCCGGTTGATGAAGCAATGTTTGCCCGGACCTTTCACTTTCGTGTTGCCTGCCACGAGCAAATTGCCTAACGCGTTGATGAATAAACGTAAGACTATCGGTATCCGTATTCCGAAAAATTTTATCGTACAAGCTATCGTGGACGAGCTAGGTGGACCGTTGTTGACAACATCCGTGAAGGCGGAGGAGGGAGAAGTTGAAGAATATATCACTGATCCCGAGTTAATCCACGAGAAATACGGTCGCTTGGTCGATTTGGTTATCGACGGCGGTTATGGAAATAATATCCCTTCCACCGTTATCGACTGCACGGGCGATGAGATTGTTGTCACCCGACAGGGATTAGGTGAATTATAAAATAAAAAAGGACTTCGAGCGGAAGTCCTTTTTTATTTATTTCTTCCAGAAAGCTCTACTGAATAATACCAGTACGGTGAATACTTCCAAACGCCCAACCATCATCAGTATGGACAAGAATATTTTCGCGAAGTCATTCAAGTGCGCAAAATTGCTCATGGGGCCAATCTCGCCGAATCCGGGACCTACGTTACTCATACTTGTTATAACAGCACTACAAGCCGTGGCAATATCTTCCGTGAACAAGGACATGATAACACTGGATATCCCGAAGATGAAGATATAAAGGATAAAGAAACCCATGACTCCCGTCATTATATTGGGATGTATGCTCTTCCCGTTGTATTTCACGTTAATGATTGCGTTCGGGTGAATGATGCGTTTCATTTCAATAAATGAATTCTTGAACAGCAGATTCAGTCGGATACATTTTAAACCGCCGGATGTAGAGCCCGCGCAGGCTCCTATAAATAGAAGTACGAAAATAATCACACCTAGTAAAGGAGGCCATAACAAATAGTCCGCCGTGGCAAATCCTGTCGTCGTGAGAATCGAAACAACTTGGAAGAGGGCTTCCCGAATGCTTAATTCCAAATCATCATACCCCTTGAAATATAGTACACATGCTATCATAGCACTTGCTATGAGAATGATGAAGAAGTAAAGTTTAAATTCTTCATCACGGAATAATTTTTTGATTTTCCCGTGAATGGCAATATACATCAGACCAAAGTTAGTTCCCGCGATAAACATGAAAATGATGACAACATACTGTATATAAGCCGAGTTCCAATAAGCAAGGCTATCTTGTTTCGTGGAATATCCCCCGGTAGCCATCGTCGTGAATGAATGGCAGATGGCATCAAACAAATCCATTTTACCGAGAAGTAACAACAAGGTCTGGGCTACAGTGAGTGATATGTAAAGATACCACATACGGCGGGCGGTGGAGGTGAATGTCGCGGTGAATTTGTCATGCGTGGGACCGGGAACTTCGGCGACAAACAGGTCGCGGCCTTCAATACCGAGTCCGGGTAGTATTGCCAGCAATAGCACGATAATACCCATACCTCCCATCCATTGGGTTAGCGAACGCCAGAATAACGTGGCATGTGGTAAAGCCTCGATGTCATTTACAACGCTCGAACCGGTAGTCGTGAATCCGGACATGGTTTCGAATATAGCATCCGGAATGGAAGGAATCGTACCTCCCAACAAAAAAGGCAAACAACCGAATATGGTGAACATTACCCAAGTGGTAGTGACAATAAAATACCCGTCTTTCTTGGCAAGAACCCGATCTTTTACCTTGACCGTGAAAGCCATAAGGCTTCCGGCGGCAAGAGTGATGGCGGTAGAATATGTAAATGCCATCATATCATTTTCCCCGTATATCAAGGCGACAATGATACAGATCATCAGAAAAGCACTTTCGACGAGCAAAAGTTTTCCTATAATGTTGGTTATAAACCTGAAGTTGATCATCGTTGAAATAATTTGATTACTTTCTTCACCGCACTGGGTAGAGCGAAGATGACAACTTTGTCGTCAGCCTCGATCTGCACGTCGCCTTTGGCAATGATGGCATCCCCGTTACGGATGACTCCCCCGACAGTAGCATTTTCCGGAAAATTCATATCGGCCAATGTTTTCCGGGTAATTTTGGAACCCGCTTCTGCCGTGACTTCAAATACCTCAGCTTCCGAGAACGTGAGGAATTTCAAGTGTTTCACGTCTACATTCATGGTGTAACGGTATATGTGTGAAGCGGCTATCAATTTAGTGTTTACCAGCGTTCCGATCCCGATGTTTTCGGCAAGGTCGATGTAGTCGATATTCTCAACTTCGGCAACACTTTTTTTAACTCCTAACTTTTTGGCTAATAGACAAGAGAGAATGTTTGTCTCTGACGAATGCGTGACGCTGATAAAAGCATCGGTATTTTTGATACCTTCTTCCCGGAGCAAGGCGAGGTCGCGACCGTCACCGTTGATTACCAGTGTCGATTTTAATTTATCGGCGATAAGGATACATTTCTCACGGTCTTTTTCTATAATCTTGACATTGTAGTTTTTTTCAAGCAAAGAGGCTGTCTTTATTCCGATTCGGGAACCTCCCACGATAACGACATTCTTAACCTCGTATTGTGATTTGCCGCAAAGGGCGAATACATTCGGTACATAGAAAGGTTTCGTCACGATGAAAACAAGATCGCCGTACCGGAAAGAATCATTTCCCCTCGGGATGATAGTGCGCTCGGCACGTTTGATGGCAACGACACGGAAATGTTGTGCCCCGTATCTTTCTGCCATTTTGATCAACGTGAGGTTGAGTACCGGGGCATTTTCCCATAATTTGATACCGAGTAATTGCAATCGACCGTCGGAAAATTCATGTAACTGGCGGGAACCGCTTTGCTTCAAGGAAGCAACGATTTCTTCCGCGGCCAGACGTTCCGGGTAGATTAAGGAATCGATACCGATCATCTTCAAGTATTCCGTATTTTCGCTCTCCAGATATTCGCTATTGTTAACCCGCGCGATAGTTTGTTTCGCTCCTAACTTTTTGGCTAAAATGGCAGAGTTGATATTTTGATCTTCCTGATGATTTACCGCGATGAACAGGTCACACTTGTGTACTCCGGCATCTTTAAGCGCACCGATAGAAGTACATGATCCCACGATAGACATGACATCGAGTTGGCTGCCAAGTAATTCCAGCTTTTCTTCGTCGTTGTCGATCAGCATGATATTATGTTCCTGCTTACTAAGCATCGTCGCGAGATGTGTCCCCACTTCTCCTGCTCCCGCTATTACTATGTCCATTTTCGTTAGGTGTTAATTAACTGGCAAAATAAAGAATTATAATCCGAATTACATAGAAAAATGAACCAATTTTTATTTTAAGGGAATCACGATAGAGCCTAGTTCATTTGTTTTAAATAGAGGGATTTGCTTTTGAATGCAAAATTCGTCCCATGCCCGGATACATCGGGGGGTATTGGATTGGTCTATAATGATTTGACTTGGAAATGACGATTGTGTCGTATCCGAGATAGGGAAAATATTTCCCGTGATAATGAGTATTCCTTGGTCGGGTATAGTGGGACATGTACCATCTGCAATTGTAATTGTTTGTTTACGAGTTTGCAGTTGCTTATTCGTGTAAATGATTTGGTCCCCGATGAATCCGTCATGCTCGGGAAGCGGTTGCAGGTCATTTGCTATCGTGTATGTCAACTGGCTTGGGATGGTATCCGTATTTTTCAGTAGAGAATAGTATCCCTTGTGATTCAAGAGTATCACGGAATGACGATATCTATTGTAAACAACGATTTCTTGTCGGTTTTGCTTGTGGAACGTGTAACCGTAGATGAAAATAACAAGCAAACATGTCGAGGCTAGAAACAAGTGGGCAATCCGGCGTTGTCGGCTGGTCACGTATAAGATAAATGATAAAGTTATAATATATATAAGGATGATATGGAAGGATGTCGGGTATAATTCTGTCAGATTTATGGCGATACCGGAAAATATTCGGAGGCAATAAAGCAGGATTTGAGTGATACCTGTTACAAGATATGCGAGATAACTGCCGATAAGAGAGGGTAACACGAGTAGGATTGCCCCGAGATAGAGTAATAGTGTGGCAACCGGTACGGCGACGAGATTGAATAGAATGCTATTTAAACTGATCGTGTGGAAATAGTATGCAGTAATCGGGAGAGTCAGAATTTGCGCGGAAAAGCTGACGGCGAGGAGGGGGTATATCTTCCGTGTGAGCCGGGGAAGCGCCTTACGCTTAATGGTTATTAACGGATAGACAAGTATAATTCCAGTGTAGGCGGCATACGACATTTGAAAACTCACGGAATACAGTAATGTCGGTTGGATAAGCAAAGTGAAGAATGCTGCTGCTGCGATAGCATTTAAAGGTACATAATCCAGACGGAATGCTTCTCCTATAATAATGAAACTCAATATAGTTGCTGCCCTGCAGGCGGAAGGTGATAAGCCGGTAATACCCGTGATCAACCATAACAATGGAATCAGTGCGAGGGTGAATCTGCGATCGCGTAGTTTGAAAAGACGTAACCCGTAAAGTAGTAAAAGATAAATAGCCCCGATATGTAATCCGGAAATGGCAAGCAGGTGAATGGTTCCCGTGTCTTGGAATAATTGTTTCGTGCCGGGAGTCAGATTTTGGCGATCTCCAAGACAGAGGGCTGCAAGCAGGTTATAGGTTGTGCTGTCCGGCACGATAGTTGACAATTTATGTAACAAATGCTGTTGCAGGGAATGACAAAAAGAGTACAAATCTTCCGAGTGTCCTATTCGTGTCGGAGTCGAAATCGGAATCGCTTGGGCTTGAATGTTTTGGTGACGGAGGTACGTGTTGTAATCAAATTCATGTGGATTGCCCGTGGCTGACAGCAAATAGACTCTGGCGTCAAACAGGAGCGAATCGCCGACAGAAAACCGGATAGAATCCCGGTATCGCGTGAAGATGCGAATCCCGTTTGAGGAGATAATTGCTTTGTCGGGTGGAGTGATCCGTTCACAGCGTCCTTGCAGCGTGTAGACATTACCCGGCACGAATGGCAGGTTTTGCGGGCGATGGCAATACACGCCTGTCAAGAAAATGAACAGAAACGAGAAAATAGAAAATAATTTTCCGTAACGTGTACGGGCAACTCCTGTCAATAGAAGGAGTGAGCCTATAATCGAGTAAAGGATAAATCGGGAGTGAATGTCAAACATCCATTCACTGGCAAGAATTCCCGCGATTAAAGGAATCACGAGGAAAAGGAATGGATACCGATGCCAGTGAATGGGACGCATAGGCGTAGCCTCGGCTATTTCGGCAAAACTACCCGGTAGTTTTGTTTGAATTTCCCGGCACTGATATTACTCAACTTCCCTTTTAATAAACGTTTTTTCAGAGCGGACAAGTGGTCAGTGAACATGATTCCGTCCAAGTGATCATATTCGTGTTGGATGATGCGTGCGCGGGTGCCCGTGAATTCTTCCACGTGTTCTACCCAGTTCTCGTCCCGATAGGCGATTTTTATATGATCTTTTCTCATCACGTCCTCGTGAATGCCGGGAATACTCAAGCAGCCTTCATTGAAAGGCACCTCTTCCCCGGAACGTTCCAGTATATGCGCGTTGATAAAAGCTTTCTTGAAATCTTTACAGTCCGGGTCAATTTCTTCAAATGGGCTTCCGTCAATCACGAAAATGCGTATGTTTTTCCCGACTTGCGGGGCAGCTAATCCCACCCCGTCTGACTCGTACATGGTTTGCCACATGTCATCGAGCAGTTTGCTTAACCCCTCGTATTCCGGGGTAATGTCCTCGGATACTTTCCGAAGTTTCGGATGTCCGTAAATGTAAATAGGTAACAGCATATTAAATATTCATGTTTCTTTGTGATTCCATGTAGGATTGCAATATGATCGTGGCACTGATGGCGTCGATAACTGCTTTATCCTGACGTTGTTTTTTCTTGGCTCCTCCTTCTAGCAACGCCTTGTGTGCCAAGACTGAGGTGAAGCGTTCGTCATACATGACGATGGGGATGTCCGGGAGTTTACGTTTGAGTGCGACGAGAAACGGCTTGATGTAAGTCATGCTTTCAGAGTCCGTGTTATTCATTTGTTTGGGGTGTCCCACGACAAAAAGGTCTACCTTTTCTTTCGAGCAGTAATCTTGTAGAAATTGTAAAACCTCGTGTGATTTGACTGTCGTTAGACTGTTGGCGATGATCTTGCATGGATCCGTGACCGCTATGCCAACCCTTTTTTTCCCGTAATCAATAGCAACAATCCTTCCCAATACCCTATTCCTTTACGATAATAAAAATATCCTCGTTCTCTTTTTTCATCAAGTACTGTTCTCTGGCGAACTTTTCGAGGTTATCCCGATTCCCTAACAATTCATCTTTTTTGCGTTTATCTTCTTCAACCTTTTTCCGGTAGTAATTTTTTTCTTTCTCCATCTGGCTGATTTTTGAGCGCAACTGTAACTGATCGATAAAACTGTATTTATCGAACAACGCGATCCATATAACAAATAGCAACCCCACGATAGTGTATTTGTTGGCAAATCGCTGAAACAAATTTCTCGATGATCGTTTGTTTTCGTCTTGCATAGTGCAAAGGTACAAAAAAAGAGGCGGTTAAGAACCATTATCCATTATTTTTTTTCCGAGCAGGCAAAAACATGGTTTTTGCGCTGCATATTTATAAAAACGGGAAGAATATTTATACAGCGAATTGATATACAGTGATTTGTGATTTGATAAAAATGAAAATTGGCTATTTTTTGTGTAACTAATTTCGTTAGCTTTGTGCTTTCGGAATTTTTTTAGACAAAAAGAAGAATAACAATAAAATATCAGTAATGGAAAAGAAGTTAGCGGTTGTTGCGTTAGGTGGAAACGCTCTTTTGAGAGGAAACCAGAAAGGAACTATCGAGGAGCAAAATGCCAACACGGTAGATACGTTGGAAAATTTAATATACTTGATTAAGGAAGGGTATAATTTGATTATTTCGCACGGAAACGGTCCTCAGGTAGGAAACGTGCTTATGGATAATGCTGCCGGTGTAGAGATGTACGGTAACGCTGCCATGCCTTTGGACACTTGTGTGGCTTTCACGCAAGGACAGATCGGCTACATGATCGAACGTAACTTGAGAAATATTTTGAAAGAGCACGGTCTGCAACGTAACGTGATCTCGATGGTATCCCAAGTGATCGTGGACAAGAATGATCCGGCGATGCAGAATCCGACCAAGCGCGTGGGTAAGATATACACGAAAGAAGAGGCGGATAAACTGGCAGCCGAGAAAGGATGGGTTTTCAAGGAAGAGATCAAGGTTGAAGGCGGATGGCGTCGGGTGGTTCCTTCCCCGGACCCGAAAGATTTTATGAATGCCGATTTGGTGGAACGTTTGGCTCGCGAAGGCAATATCGTGATCACTACCGGAGGTGGTGGTATTCCCGTGTATATCGACGAGAAGAGTGACATCCAGCCGTTGGAAGGTGTTATCGACAAGGATTTGGCTTCCGCTATGGTAGGTACGAGAGTGAAAGCGGACGAGTTCTATATCTTGACGGATGTTCCTTATATTTATAAGGACTTCAAGAAACCGTCGCAACAGAAATTGGAATTCTTGGATTATGCCGATACGATGAAATACATGGAAGAAGGAGTGTTTGCAGAGGGAAGTATGGCACCGAAAATTCGTGCTTGTTTGCGTTTTGTTAAGAATGGTGGAAAAAAATCAGTGATTACCGAAGCCACAAAGTTGGAAGACAGACGTTACGGTTCCAAAATCACGATGGAATACGAGGACGATAGAAGATAATTGAAAATGGAGAGTTGAAAACTGGAAATGAGTTTTTAATTCTCGATGGGATATTGTACTTTTGTCCATAAATAATGAATCTGAAATTTAAAATTATAAATCTAAAATTAATAAAGTTATGGCTTTTAATTTGAGAAACAGAAATTTCTTGAAGTTGTTGGACTTCACTCCGAAAGAGATCAAATACATGTTGGATTTGGCTGCTGATTTGAAAAAAGCAAAATATGCCGGAACTGAACAACCTCGTTTGAAAGGTAAAAATATTGCTTTGATTTTCGAGAAAACTTCTACCCGTACCCGTTGCGCGTTCGAAGTAGCTGCTCATGATCAAGGTGCTCACGTGACCTATCTTGGTCCTTCCGGATCTCAGATTGGCGTGAAAGAATCCATGGCTGATACGGCTCGTGTATTGGGACGTATGTATGATGGTATCGAGTACCGCGGTTTCGGACAAGCTATTGTTGAGGAATTGGCTCAATATGCAGGTGTACCTGTATGGAACGGTTTGACCAACGAATTCCACCCGACTCAGATTCTGGCAGACTTCCTGACCATGATGGAACATACCGATAAGCCTTTAAACAAAGTGACTTTCGCTTATCTTGGTGATGCCCGTTTCAACATGGGTAACTCTTTGATGGTTGGTGGTGCTAAGATGGGTATGGATGTACGCATTGTTGCCCCGAAAGAATTGCAACCGGATGCCGAGTTGGTTGCTACTTGCAAGGCTATCGCTGAAGAAACCGGAGCTACAGTTACCATTACCGATAACGTGGAAGAAGGAGTGAAAGGTTGCGACTTCCTGTACACTGACGTATGGGTATCTATGGGTGAACCTGCTGAGGTATGGGCAGAACGTATCAAATTGTTGACCCCGTATCAAGTGAATGCTAAAGTTATGGAATTGACCGGAAACAAGAACTGCAAATTCATGCACTGCTTGCCGGC
>NZ_CAUFYA010000044.1:0-47275 GCF_959596855.1 uncultured Butyricimonas sp. | reverse complement strand
GAGTACAATAGTGTCCTTGAATCTTCCGTCAGACATAGAATTACCGGACGAGAGTGGGAACGCGGATGCCGATACCACCGGAAAGTTTTTACCCCTTGATGCCTCGCCGTTCCCGACGAATGAGGATGAAATCATCGTGGATAACGAGGACTTGGGATTTGCGATTCACGAGACAAGAAAGTTTAGTCTTGCCTCGCTGTTCGGGGGTGTCGAGGTTCGGGCGAAATGTTACAGTTTTGCCCCTGCCAACCACTGGGGGCTTATACTTCGAACAGATTGCCAAGGTTTTCCGGTAAAAGGGGCGTATTCCAAAAGAGCCGGCAAGGGTAACCAGAAAGTGCAGTGGGAACCCCGTCTGCCCCGGGAGGGAAAGTACGAGGTATTTTGTTACTTGCCTTATGATGGTAGGAGTTATTATGCGGATCTGGCACCTCATTTTTCAAGGACGTATCACTATACCGTGTTCGACGGGCAAGAGGAACACGAGGTTGTTCTCTCGCTGGACAAGAACGATTGGAGATGGATATCCCTAGGGGTTTTCGACTTCCACGGGACGGCACGGGTGACCTTGAGTGACAAAGATCGGGAACGCACACCTGAAAATGAAAAGTTCGGACCGCAAGAAGTTGTGGCGGACGCCATAAAATGGGTGAAAATCCGGGAGTGATGGCGTTCGAAACCTGTAACTTACCGCAGGTAAATGCAACTTGTAACCTGCAACTCGCCGAAGGCGAATTTAGCTGATGTATCGCCAATTGATTTTTGTCTTGAAGAGCCGTTTTACTTGTGTGGCGAAGGTTTGGTTTTCTTCTTTTTGCAGGGAAGGATCATCTTCCAGAATAGTCGTGGCGGCTTGGGCGGCTTCATTCAGTATACGTCCGTCCTTTCCGAGGTTGGCTACCCGCAGGTTGCAGGTGAGTCCGCTTTGCTGGGTACCCTCGATATCTCCCGGTCCGCGTAGCTTCAAATCGACTTCCGCTATTTCGAAACCGTCGTTCGTGGAAGTCATCGTTTCGATGCGTTTGCGTGATTCGTTGGAAAGTTTGTACGAGGTCATAAGGATGCAATATGATTGATCTGCACCCCGTCCTACGCGGCCCCTGAGCTGATGGAGTTGGGACAGCCCGAAACGCTCGGCGCTCTCGATGACCATGATAGAGGCATTGGGGACATTGACACCGACTTCTATAACTGTGGTGGCTACCAGTATCTGGGTTTCGCCGGACGCGAAACGCCTCATGTGTTCGTCCTTATCGGCGGGTTTTAATTTTCCGTGCACGATGCCTACTTTATAGCCGAGCGGGTCGAAATAACTCATCACGTGCTCGTAGCCCTCTTCCAGATTCCGATAATCCATTTTCTCGGATTCGGAAATAAGCGGATAGACAATGTATGCTTGTCGTCCGAGTTCCAGTTCCTTCTGGATGAATTTGTAGACTTGCAAGCGTTTATTCTCGAAAGCGTGGTGAGTCGTGATTGGTTTCCTGCCCGGTGGCAGTTGGTCGATTACGGATACGTCCAGATCCCCGTACAGTGTCATTGCCAACGTTCGAGGAATCGGGGTGGCGGTCATGACCAGCATGTGGGGCGGAATCGTGTTCTTCTGCCAGAGTTTGGCACGCTGGGCGA
Organism: uncultured Butyricimonas sp.; assembly: GCF_959596855.1. NCBI lineage: Bacteria > Pseudomonadati > Bacteroidota > Bacteroidia > Bacteroidales > Odoribacteraceae > Butyricimonas > uncultured Butyricimonas sp. The sequence continues at coordinate 45,646 of NZ_CAUFYA010000044.1, read as the reverse complement.
CGCCGAACCGATGTTGCTCGTCGATTACGACAAGCCCGATATTTTTGAAACTAACCACGTCTTCCAGTAGGGCGTGAGTTCCAATCAGTATTTGTAACCTGCCGTCGGAAAGGGCATCATGCAGTACATCCCGCTCTTTCTTTTTGGTAGAGCCTGTCAATAGCCCCACGCTAATGGGGGTATTTTTCAAAAGTTCGGAAATCGTTTCGTAATGTTGTGTGGCAAGGATTTCGGTAGGCGCCATGATGGCTGCTTGAAAACCGTTATCTAGAGCGATAAGCATGCACATTACGGCGACCAGTGTTTTCCCGCTTCCCACATCGCCTTGTAGCAGGCGATTCATTTGTTTCCCCGATCCGCAATCGGAACGAATCTCCTTGATTACCCGTTTTTGGGCGTCGGTAAGGGGAAAGGGGAGGTGATTGCGGTAGAAATCATTGAAGTAATTCCCCACCACGGTAAACGGATGGCCTTGGAATGCCGCTTTCCGGTTGAATTTGAGTTTTAATATGTTGAGCTGAATGTAAAACAACTCCTCGAACTTCAGGCGATACTGGGCATTGCGCAACATATCCGGGTTCTCCGGGAAATGAATATTGTACAGAGCCTCGTGCAGGTAGATCAAATTGTGCTTTTTGATAAACCATGCCGGGAGGGTTTCCTGTATGCGGCCGTTGATAGCCTTGAAGATATTCGCTTGAATTTTGTTGATTACGCGGGAGGTCAGGTAACTTTTCTTCATCTTCTCCGTGGTCGGGTAGATAGCTTGAAAACCCACGAGTTGTTTGGCGTTTGCCTCGTACAAGTCAATTTCGGGATGCACGATATTCAATTTGTGGTTGAACACGGATGGTTTCCCGAATATCAAGTATTCTTTCTCGGGCAGGATTTGGCTGGTCAAGTATTTGTAGCCGGTGAACCAAACCAGTTCCAGTTCCCCCGTGCCGTCGTACGCGGTGGCAACCATACGGGTCTGTTTTCCAGTTCCCACGGCGGACAGGTTCATGATTTTGGCTTTGACCTGTATGTACGGGAGGTCGGACGTGAGTTCTCCTATGGTATATATCCGGGTGCGGTCGATGTACTTGTACGGGGTATAATAGAGCATATCCTCGTAACTCCGGATGCCCATTTCCTGCTCCAATAGCGATGCCCGTTTTTCTCCGACGCCCGGGATAAACTTTATATTCAGTCCTGCCAGTTCCAAAATGCTCAATTAAATTTAATAGTATCGAATTTCACGAACGAAAGTAAAAAAAATAGATGACTTTAGTTGAGCATGTCGGGAATAAATTTTATTTTCGTAGGATAAATAATATAGATTAATTGTTCGTCGGGAGATGTATAATTATTTGAAACAACGGTTTAAGCATGCTATTCGATTTCGTCACAAGAGAGGGTACGGGGTACATTCCCCTTTTGTGTTTGACTTGATCACGAACGTGATAAAGGAAAAGGCGGAGTATTATGATTTCGCGCGTATCGAGGCAATGGGCAATGTCCGGGAGAAAGAACGAAAGTTATACCGGTTGATTTTCCGGTTGGCGGATTATTTTTCGTTTCGGGAGGTATTATGCGTGGGAGTGGAGAACCCGTGGGTGTCCCGTTATTTAGCCGCGGTCTCAAAGCAGATGAACGTGTTGAACGGGGGACATGATTGTCCCGGGGCGGAATACACGGGACGTGTGACTCCCGCGGAGATGAAAGGAAGGGAGATAGACTTGCTGTTTTTAGGACGTGCATTCGAGGCGGATTGGCATGAATCTTGGGAAGAGGTTTTGCGGGAACGCAAGAAAGGACCTTTGTGCGTCGTGATAAAAGACATTTACAAAGGTCGGTTTAATTCCCTCGTTTGGCGGCAATTGCGTCAAGAAGGAACGGTGTCGATCGATATGATGTGGTACGGGATTGTTTTTTTCGATGAACGGTTGCAAAAGGGGAGGTATAATATGATAATTTAATTGAAAATTGAAAGTTGAAAATTGAAAATGAATGGATTCGGTGATTGAAGAATTGCTGAATTTGAGAGTATCGAATGAGTGCGGGGACAGTGGGAATCATAAATCTAAAATTTAAAATCTAAAATTGAATGAAGGTTTACACGAAAACAGGGGATAAAGGAACTACGGCATTAATCGGGGGAACTCGGGTACCGAAAAATAATATACGTTTGGAAGCGTATGGCGGGGTAGATGAGTTGAATAGTCATTTGGGAATGATCCGGTCGTACCCGATTGACGAGGTTAGTGTGAAAGAGTTAATAGAAATTCAAAACGTGTTGTTTGTCGTGGGTGCGAACCTTGCGACGGATACGTCGGTGAGTAATATGCAAAAAAAGATGCCCTGCACGGAAGAGGACGTAGCTTTTCTAGAGCGGGCAATTGACCGGATGGACGAGGAATTACCACCTTTGCAATATTTCGTGCTACCGGGGGGACATCCTGCCGTGTCGGCTTGTCATATCGCTCGCACGGTTTGCCGTCGGGTGGAACGTCGGATTATTGACATGGGCGAGGAAATCGAGGTAGAGGACGTGATTGTACGTTACGTGAACAGGCTTTCCGATTACTTGTTTGTATTGGGACGCAAGCTGGCAAAAGATTGCGGTTTGGAAGAAGCCAAGTGGATTCCGAGGAAAGATAAATACTAATTGATTCCGTGTTCAATCATAAATCATAAATCATAAATGCAAGAGATATTTCGTTTTTTAGAGGCATTAAGAGAGAATAACGACCGGGATTGGTTTCATGCCAATAAAGAGTGGTATTTGAGAATAAAGGCAGAACACGAGGCATTTATTAATCGTGTCATAGCGGCGTTGGCAGTCGTGGAACCGGAGGTCGAGGGGTTGGAAGCGAAAGATTGTATCTTCAGAATTTACCGGGATACGCGTTTTTCCCCGAACAAGCAACCCTACAAGACACATATCGGGGCGTACATGGTGAGGGGCGGTAAAAAGAGTCCTCGTTCGGGGTATTACGTGCATATCGAACCGGGTAACTGCTTGCTTGCCGGGGGAGTATGGTGTCCGGAGCCATCTTTATTGAAAGCGTTGCGGCAAGACGTGTATGATAATATTGATGAATTCACGGGTATTGTTCGGGATAAAGAGTTTGCCAAGTATTACCGGTTGGACGGAGAAAAATTGAAGAAAGTACCCGCTCCTTTCCCGAAAGACTTCCCGGAGGCAGAAATGTTGAAATTCAAGGCGTATACTGTTACTCACGGTGTGCCGGACGCGTTTTTCGAGGGTGAGGATGCGGTCGAGAGGGTGGTTGACCGTTTGTTGTTGATGAAACCTTTTCATCGTTTCTTGAATTACACGGTGGAAGAGACGTGGAATAATTGAAAATGGAGAATTGAAAATTGAAAATGAACGTGTTTTTCCTTTGAATGGCTTTGATAATAAGGGGAAAAGTCGTATATTTGTAGTATGGAAAAAACAAAAGAAAAAATGCCGCAGCTAGTGAAAAACGCCACGGTCCGGGAAGAGATTTTGCAGGGAATGATAACCTCGTTTCAATTGGAAGGAATAAAGATTTCCCAAGAGACGGCGTACACTATTCTGGAACGGGTGAATTTGAAACTTAAAATGCGTAAGTAATGATCTTTTCCATTCTGGAGTAGTCTTTGCGGGCTACTTGCTGAACGGCTATAATATACTCGTCGAAATTCACTCGTCTGAAATTCAATCCTGTATAACCTTGTTTGCGAGCCATTAGATTGGCAAGTATACGTGCTGTCCGTCCGTTTCCCTCCCGGAATGGATGAATGAAAAGCAATTCCCCGTGTACTTTGGCGATGTCCTTGATTAACTCCTCTTGATGAGCGTAGTGATCCGGAAGATGTGCCAGTATCTCTTCTTCAAAAATTCGCATATTATCCGGGATAAAGCGTCCGGCCGGAAAGACGAATCCCCCTTTCGATACATTCACGGAGCGGAAATGCCCGGCAAAAGAGTAGAGTTCTTTTAACGCGGTACGGTGGATGTCGCAAATGTATTTTATCGTGAATTTCGTTTTGGGCGTCAGGTTCTCTGTAAATAGAATTTCGGCAGTCAAAAAGCCCTCGAACTCGGCATTGTGTATTGCTTCCTCGTCGGTAAGTCCGAGTAAGTTGTGGAGTATTTCACCCTCTTCACCATTGGTCGAGTATCTGTTCATGGCGTTCGATTTGCTTCAAAGTTATGGAAATCTGTCAATATCACCAAATTTATTTAAGATTTATGATTTATGATTTGTGATTAACCGCTATCTTTGTCATTCGGTAAAGCCGAGTTACAAGTTGTAATTATTATAAGATAACAATGAAGGTATTATTATTGGGTAGTGGCGGACGCGAGCATGCGTTGGCGTGGAAAATAAACGAGAGTGAGAGATTGACAACGTTATATGTTGCACCGGGAAATGCCGGAACTGCCGGGATTGCGGAGAACGTGAATATTAAGGTGACGGACTTCGAGGCATTGGCTGCATTTGTCGAGAATAACGGTATCGAGATGTTGGTCGTGGGACCGGAAGATCCGCTGGTGGAAGGTATTCGGGATTATTTCGAGGCTGATGCCCGTTTTGCACACTTGATGATCGTGGGTCCCGGAAAGGCGGGAGCGATATTGGAAGGGAGCAAGGATTTTGCGAAAGAATTTATGATTCGTCACCATATCCCGACGGCGGGTTACTTGACCGTGACGAAAGAAAATATAGAGGACGGGATTGATTTTCTGAAAACACTGAAACCGCCTTACGTGTTGAAGGCTGACGGACTGGCTGCCGGTAAGGGTGTCTTGATATTGAATGATATCGAGGAGGCGAAAAGTGAACTCCGCTTGATGTTGGGCGGTAAGTTCGGTAAGGCGGGCAATCGAGTGGTGATAGAGGAATTCTTGAGCGGGATAGAGCTTTCCGTGTTCGCCCTCACGGACGGGAAAGATTATAAGATATTAGGCTCTGCCAAAGATTACAAACGTATCGGGGAAGGGGATACCGGATTAAACACGGGTGGAATGGGAGCCGTTTCTCCGGTGCCGTTTGCCGACGAGGAGTTCAACCGGAAGGTGGAAGAGCGGATTGTACGCCCGACGATAGAGGGTTTCCGCGCGGAAGGTATCGATTACAAGGGATTCGTTTTCTTCGGGTTGATGAATGTTGCGGGTGATCCTTACGTGATTGAGTACAACGTGCGTATGGGTGATCCGGAAACGGAAGTAGTGTTACCGAGATTGAAGACGGATATCTTATCTTTATTCGAGGCGATGGCGAAGGGCGAGTTAAAACGAGCCGCTTTTGATTTGGATTCCCGTTTTTGCACGACGGTCATGTTGGTATCGCAGGGTTACCCGGGAGATTACGAGAAAGGAAAGGTTATTACCGGATTGGAGAACGTGGAGGGTAGTATCGTGTTTCACGCGGGAACAAAATTAACAGACGGGAAAGTGTTGACAAACGGGGGGCGCGTATTGGCTGTCAGCTCGTATGGCGATACCATGAAAGAGGCTTTGACTCAATCATACAAGAACGTGGCGAAAATTCATTTCGAGGGAATGAATTTCAGGCGTGATATAGGGTTTGATTTATAGCACGCGAAGAAAATGGGATTCAACTCGGTACTGAAGTCGAAAAATTTGTATTTGTTATATTTGTTGCCGTTTATTCTGGCTGCAATAGCATTTTTACGTTTCACGCTGGATGGAGACGGGGGAATCATTTGCCGCGAGAATGGTTTAATCTCATTTCCTTTTTTAAACGAAAACCAGCATCTTCTTTGGTTAAAGGCGGCAGGGATGTTCGTGTTGTTGTGCTTGTCTTTTCTGATCTTCTTTATCGCGGACCGGTACAAATTTTTATCCCGTATTACCGTGTTGCCCGCGTTGTTCTATGCTTTGATGTCGGCGGGAATTATTTGTCATTATGGCGTGAATAATTACCTGCTGGCAGCATTTTGCATGATTGTGGCGATATCCCGTTTGCAGTCGGCTATCGTGCACTCGAACTCCAATGCTCCCGTGTTCGGGTTTGGTTTGTTTACTTGTTTGGCAGTCTTGCTTTGTCCCAAGTTAGTGTCGTTGTTGCTTTGGGCTATCGTGGTATTGCCTTTCTCCGGTCGTGCGAATGTCAAGGACTTGGTAGCTTTGTTTATCGGCTTTTTTACCACTCTGTTTTTTACCGCCGCCTACTATTTTTGGACAGATCAATTATTCGAACTCCCGGCAGTGTTCTCGGAAACGTTGTTAGCGGGGGAAGGTTTTTGGAGGTTAATGCCGGAGAAACTGGCTGCCTATATCGTTTTCGGGGTACTGATTATCGTGTCGTTGTACAACGTGATCGTGAACTCTGCGACCGCTATTGTTGCGCAACGGAGAGGCATATTTTCAATGCTCTCGATGCTATTGTTTGCGGGTAGTTCCTTGTTTTTTATTCCATTCAATTGCCATGGCATCATGCTGATACTCGCGATACCCTTGTCCTACTTGTTTTCACAATATTTTATCTCACACCGCACCCGATGGTTGGGAAACGTGTTGTTTCTCCTCTTGTTGGCGGCGTGTGTTTGGACTATTTGGTAGAATATCAGGGTACAAATGTCGTACTCTAGTAGAATGTCAACATCTCTCCGCGTACCTTCTCGTTGATTTTACCGTTGTTGTACACGATTTGTCCATTCACGATTGTTGTTGCCACTTTATAAGTAAATGTCATTCCTTCCAATGGCGACCAACCGCATTTGTATCGTAAATTTCTTTTCCTGACCGTCCACGGGTGTTTTTCAAAGATGGCGATATCCGCCTTGTAGCCTTCCCGCAAGTAGCCTCTTTCCTCGACATGAAAGATATCAGCAGGGGCATGGCACATTTTGTCAACGACGTTTTCAAGCGTGATTTCACCCCGTTCCATGAGTTCCAGCATGACCACCAGCGAATGTTGTACCATGGGGCCGCCGCTTGCCGATTTGGTATAAACACCGGCTTTCTCTTCCGGCAAGTGGGGGGCGTGGTCGGTGGCAACGACGTCCAGACGGTGTTCATTCAGCCCTTGCAACAATGCCTTCCTGTCACTCTCTGCCTTGATTGCCGGATTCCATTTCACGAGGGAGCCTTTCGTGATGTATGCCTTGCTGTTGAACCATAAATGGTGGACACAAACTTCCCCGGTGATACGCTTTTCTTTTCTGGGGCCTTCGTCTAGCAGAGCCACTTCCTCTTCCGTGCTTAAGTGGAGTATGTGCAGGCGGCTGTTATGCTCGCGAGCCAATGCTGCGGCTAGAGAGGAACTCTTGTAGCATGCTTCCCGGCTGCGGATCACGGGGTGGCAATACGTGGGGATGTTGTCGCCGAGCATTTCTTGAAGAAGTGCCAGATTCCGGTTAATCGTGGGAGTATCCTCGCAGTGCGTGGCAATTAAAACGGGAGATTCGGCAAATATGCGTTCCAGTGCTTCCGGGCTATCGACGAGCATGTTGCCCGTGGATGAACCCATGAATACTTTTACCCCGCAGGTAGTGTGGGGATCGACATTTCTGATCTCGTCAATGTTATCCACGGTTGCTCCAAGGTAGAATGAATAATTCACGACAGCGTTCTCCCGGGCGATTTGTTGTTTTTCCCGCAACAATTCGTTCGTGACGGTGGGCGGCTTCACATTGGGCATATCCATGAACGAAGTGACCCCACCTGCTGCCGCGGCACGGCTTCCTTCCCCGATATCCCCCTTGTGGGTTAAACCCGGTTCGCGAAAATGTACTTGGTCGTCAATCACGCCGGGTATAATAAATTTCCCCGTCGCGTCAATGACTTTTACACCCTTGGGGATTTCAGTGATTCCGCCTTCAATGATTTTCTCGATTCTGTCGTTTTGAATAAGAATATCACCTTTAAATGTTCTCCCTTCGTTTATGATTGTTCCACCGTGAATAAGCATATTAATTTATGATTTACGATTTTTGATTTACGATTGAATAATTCTGAGATTTAGATTTCTGTTAATTTCTTGATTTATGATTTTCCGTTAACCGATGCTTCTAAAATCGTAAATCGTAATTCATAAATCGTAAATTAATCCGTCGGCAATCACAGAATTAATTTATTCTCTTTTTACGTTTCCCGATGCTTCTGAGTTTCATGGTGATGACACCCCAGAATGCTTCGTTGAATATACCACCGCTCATTTTGGACGTGCCTAGGGTGCGGTCGGTGAAGATAATCGGGACTTCTTTCAGTTTGAACCCGAGTATCCATGTCGTGAATTTCATTTCGATCTGGAATGCGTATCCTTTGAATCGGATTTTGTCCAAGTTGATTTCTTCCAGAACCTTTCTCGTGTAGCACACGAATCCGGCCGTGGCGTCATGTACTTTCATGCCCGTGATCATTCGCACGTACTTGGAAGCAAAGTAAGACATCAGTACCCGTCCCATAGGCCAGTTCACAACGTTGACGCCGGTGACGTAGCGGGAGCCGATAGCCATATCGCCCTCTCCCGAAGCACAAGCGTTGTAAAGTTTCACCAGATCGTCCGGGTTATGTGAAAAGTCTGCGTCCATCTCGAAAATGTAGTTGTACCCGTGTTCCAGAGCCCATTTGAATCCGGCGATGTAAGCGGTGCCTAATCCCAATTTCCCCTTTCGCTCGATCATGTGGAGTTGCGGGAACTCGGTTTGCAGGCGTTTGACGATTTGTGCCGTTCCATCGGGAGAATTATCCTCGATAACAAGGGCATCAAATGCCGGGGTAAGCGTGAAAACGTGTCGGAGAATGTTTTCGATATTCTCTTTCTCGTTATAGGTAGGTATGATGACAACTCTGTCGTTCATAACGATATATTTTATAAATAGTCAATAATCCGTTCCAACTTGTTCCCCCGGGAGCCTTTCACCAAAATGAAAGAATTTACTACTTCATGCGTTTTTAAATGTTCAATCAGAGTATCCGTGTCGGGAAAATAGGTTGTAAATGTATAGTTATTTATGATAGATTCAAAATTATGCCCCACGACAAATACTCGCGGGAAATTGTGATTCGCGATCATATCCATGATTTCCCGGTGCGCTTCGTGTGATATGTCCCCAAGTTCCCGCATTTCGCCGATAATGATGAGTTTGTTGTCCGCTTTCATTTCCGCGAAGTTGGAAATAGCTGCCCGCATACTGCTGAGATTAGCGTTGTATGCGTCCAGAATGATGGTATTCCGTTCGGTTTTCAGTAATTGGGAACGTAGATTCGAGGGCGTGTAGGCTTCTATCGCTGCCTGTATTTGCAGCGGGTCTACCTCGAAAAATATTCCCGCGGCAGAGGCTGCCATGGCATTGTCGAAGTTGTAGCCCCCGATCAGCTTGGTACGTATATAAAGATGCCCTTGGCGGGTTTTTAGCGTGTACACCAGATAGGGTGTGGTTTGCGCTATCTCGCCCTTGACTAAATCTCCGTCTGCACCGTAAGTGTATCGTTTCGCATCCTCGGACAGGCGGCAAAGCAGTTCATCTTCCCCGTTCACGAAAAGAATACCTTGTTTCGCCTTGACGGATTTGTACAGGGCGCTTTTTGTTTCGATGATATTCTCGTAACTGCCGAAACCTTCCAAATGCGCGTAACCGATGTTGGTTATAATCCCGTAATCCGGTTCTGCGATTTCGCACAGGTCTTTGATTTCACCGGGGTGGTTGGCACCCATTTCCACGATGCCGAATTCCGTGTCTGCATCCATGCTGAGCAAGGTGAGCGGAACCCCGATATGGTTATTCAAATTACCTTTGGTGGCAACGGTTTTGTACTTTTTCGAGAGTACGGCATGGCATAATTCTTTCGTGGTTGTCTTGCCGTTTGTCCCGGTGATACCTAAAATGGGGATGTTTAACTGTCTGCGGTGATGATTCGCCAGTTGTTGCAGAAAGCGTAATGCATCGGGAATGAGTACGCACCGGGGCGAGATGTTGTACTCGGCTTCATCAATGACGACGTACCTTGCTCCTTGTGCTATAGCTTTATCTGCGAATGTGTTACCGTTATGATTTTCCCCTTTTAAGGCAATAAATATATCCCCTTCTTTTATTTCCCGGGAGTCGGTGGTAACCCGACCGCCTTCCCGGAAGGCCTTGTATATAGATTCTAATTCTTCCATCTTTCGTTTTATTCGATAGGAATTACAAATTTATAAAAATAAATGAACCGATCAATTTTAGATTTATGATTTTAGATTTACGATTCTGTGATTGGTTGATTTTTTATTAATATCGCGGGATAATTTAATCTTAGAAATAATGAAAATCAAGACAGGGTTGGGGATTGATGTCCACCGGTTGGAACCGGGGTTGGATTTTTGGCTCGGGGGAATCAAGTTGCAACATGATAAAGGTTGCGTGGCACATTCGGACGGGGATGTGTTGATACATGCGATATGTGATGCACTTCTGGGAGCTGCCGGGTTGGATGATATCGGGACGTATTTCCCGGATACAGATCCCGCGTACAAGGGAATCGACAGCAAGATATTGTTGAAGAAAGTGGTCGAAATGCTTGAACGGAAATGTTTTTCTGTCGGGAATATCGATTGTGTCATCTGCCTGCAACGCCCGAAAATTAAGACGCGGACACTGGAGATGAGGGAATGTCTGGCAGAGATTATAGGAATTGATGTCGATGATCTCACGATAAAGGCTACGACCACGGAACAACTCGGTTTCGAGGGTAGGGAAGAAGGGGTTTCAGCCTATGCTACCGTGCTGCTTATCAAGTTATAAAAAAGGAAAGCCGCTCGGCTTTCCTTTTTTTATTTTAGTTCATGTAGTCCCACATGGGTAACAGGATTGGTTTCTGGTTCAATGCCTTCAAGGCTTTTTCTCCCAAGTATTTTTTATGAATTACCACGCGGAAGATGTATTCGTCAAACCATTTGTCCGTGAACGTGAGATAGCCGTTATGTCCCGCTTGCGGTCCCCAGCTATTCTCGAATTCCCATTTCGTGGGGTTCCCGTTCTCGTCAACATCCACTGCCACGAGCACCATGGCGTGAGCGGAACCGCTTTGGCGGGTGAGAATACGTGCTTTTTTATCCATGGAGAAGTCTACGCCCATTAAAGAGTTGTAGTCATACATCTCCGGGTCGAGAATCCCGGTTTCCCGGTTGAAGAATTTACCCACGTCGCTGGAAGTGTACATCGCCTCGTTCCCTTTGATGGAAGCGATCGCGGCTTGCTTGATGTCCTCGTTCGGCAGGTTCAGGTACACCCAGTTGATACCCTCTATCGTGTTGCGATAGTTCTGGATATCGTATATTTTGTAATATTCCCGGGTGGGGTCGTTCATAATCATGATATAGTTCTCCGGACTGTAATCGGCGGGAGTGATTTCCTTGTAGAACTGTTGCGGGGTATAGTTTGCCAATTCCTTGATTTCGCCGTTTTTATCCTTGTATCTCCACGTGAAGGTGGTAGGCGGTTCGCCGAGGCAAAGAGCCAGAATACGGTAAATATCTTTCAGCACGGATATTTTTTCAATGCGCAAATCTTTGGCTTTTTTGCCTTGTGCCGCCATTTCCCGGATGGTGTAACCACCTTTGCGAAGGCGTTCATTGATTAACGATACCATGGCGTTGGTATTGTTCGAGTGGGCTGTTTCCGGCATCACCTCTTTCGGGACAACCCCGTATTTTTCGCCCAAATTGTAATAAAGATTCCATACGCCACCGTCGTTCACGGGAGCTTGGAACATATAGTACACGTCCCGATCGTCCATCGGTTTGCCGGCAGTGGAAATCATGTTCTCGAGGAAAAGATTGGATTTCTCGAACATGTCCCAGAAATAAAGATAGTTGTGCGAGAAGTCGAAGTTGGTAAGATTGTATTTCTTCATGATGCTCGGGCGCAACACGTTCATGGACGTGAACATCCAGCAACGTCCGGAACTTTTCTGGTCCGTGATGCCGTTCACTTTTACCCGATACTTGAAGTAATGGTCTGTTTTGCCTTGTACTTCCCGGTTTAGGGCATTGCTACGGATGTCCTTGTCATTCGTCAGCACGTTCTGAATGGCTTTCGTGGCAGCGTCTTTCCGGAAACTCCCTTTGATATCGTTTAGTTCTTTCTCTCCAACCGTTTGAGCGCATAGCGTTCCCCCGGCCAAAAGCAGAGAAAATAATGTCGTGTATAACTTCATAATTTTAGATTTACGATTTTAGATTTATGATTTTGAAACGGAGAATTGAAAATCGGAATACGTGTGTAATTTTCAATTTTCAATTCTCCATTTTCAATTGTTTAAAGGTGAATCACTTCGTCGTAAGCGGCACATGCCGCTTCCATCACGGCTTCGCTCATGGTTGGGTGCGGGTGTACCGTTTTGATGATGTCGTGTGCGGTAGCTTTCATTTTGCGTGCAAGTACCATTTCGGCAATCATCTCGGTCACGTTCATACCTACCATGTGGGCACCCAGTAACGTGTTGTCGGCAGCGTTGAAAATCAGTTTGATAAAACCGTCATTGGCTCCTGCTGCGCTAGCTTTCCCGGATGCGGTGAAGGGGAATTTACCGATTTTGAGTTCATAGCCCGCTTCCCGCGCTTTTGCCTCGTTCAGTCCCACGGATGCAACCTCGGGTGTGGTGTACGTGCATCCCGGGATGTTCGTGTAATCGATTGTTTCGGTGTGAACTCCGGCGATGTGTTCCACGCAACAGATGGCTTCAGCCGATGCCACGTGAGCCAGTGCCGGACCGTGCACGATGTCGCCGATAGCGTAAACGCCTTCCACGTTCGTGCGGTAGTACTCGTCGACCTTTACCCTACCTTTTTCCATTTCGATATTCAGCTCTTCCAAACCGATATTTTCCACGTTCGGGCTGATTCCCACTGCCGAAAGCACGATTTCTGCCTCGTGTACTTCGATTTCACCCTTTTTATTTTTGATGTTTACTTTCAACAGTTTTTCTCCGGCTTCCACGCTTTCCACGGATGATTTCACCATCACGTCGATGCCTGCTTTTTTGAAAGAACGTCCCACTTGTTTGGAAACTTCCTCGTCTTCTACCGGGAGGATTGTCGGCATGAATTCAACCAACAATACTTTGGTTCCCATGGCGTTGTAGAAGAATGCCAATTCGGAACCGATAGCTCCCGAACCGACCACGATCATGGATTCCGGTTTGTGGTCGAGCGTCAGTGCTTGGCGGTACCCGATGATGCGTTTCCCGTCCTGCGGGATATTCGGCAATTGGCGTGAACGGGCACCGGTTGCCAGCACGATATGTTGTGCCTCGTGAACGGTTTTCTCGCCCGCCGCGTCGGTTACCTCAACTTTCTTGTCGGCGGTCAGTTTACCGTGCCCCTCGATCACTGTGATATTGTTTTTCTTGAAAAGGTATTGGATACCTTTACTCATCTTGTCGGCTACTCCCCGGCTGCGGGCGATAATGGCATCGAAATCCGGTTCTGCGTGCTCGATTTTTACCCCGTAATCGGCGGCGTGTCCGGCGTATTCCAACACTTGAGCCGATTTTAGTAATGATTTCGTCGGGATACAACCCCAGTTCAAACAGATACCCCCAAGTTCCGCACGTTCTATAACAGCCACGTTCATTCCCAGTTGTGAAGCACGGATGGCTGCCACGTATCCCCCGGGACCACTTCCTACCACGATTAAGTCGTATTTCATTTTATTTGTCATTTATAATGTGAATAATTATTACACTGAATCATCGGGTGACAAAATTAGGGTATTTGTTTAGAATAGAAAACAAAATCGATTTTAGATTTTAAAAGGTTTCTCTCGCGTTCATGTTAATGTAATAAAAATAATGTGTATAAATAATGAATTTTATTTGTAGTTAATATATATCACCTCCTATTCAATTCCCATTCAACTCCTATTCAAAGCCTATTATAAAGGTATAAAAATAGAATTTAAATTGAAATAGTATAAAAATTATTAATACTGAAATTTATAGTATATACGTTATTCTTTCACGTAAAATAACTGACTGTGTCGAGAGTTGTTTTTGAACGAGGTAGAAAATATTTTCCCGTTATGATATCGAGAGTTGAAGTTAAAATTTTGTATTTCTGAGTTGAAATAGTATCTTTACACGCTAAAATTTTATATAGTATTGAAAATAACTGGTATATGAAGTATTCCGTGTTGTGTGCCTTGCACTGTCGGTTGTGAATGAAGAGAATATTTCATGTCGCTTAAAACATAAAATTGGATATTAATATGAAAGGACTAAAAATTGTTGTTCTTGCTAAGCAGGTTCCCGATACAAGAAACGTGGGGAAAGATGCGATGAAGGCAGACGGAACTGTAAACAGGGCAGCTTTACCTGCCATCTTCAATCCGGAAGATTTAAATGCTTTAGAGCAAGCTTTAAGATTAAAAGATACAATTGAAGGAACTACTGTTCACGTGTTGACGATGGGACCGGGGCGTGCCGCCGAGATCATCAGAGAGGCGATGTACAGGGGTGCGGATGGCGGTTACTTGTTGTCGGATAGGGCATTTGCCGGTTCTGACACGTTAGCGACTTCTTATGCCTTATCTTGTGCTTTATGTAACTTGGAATATGACGTGATTATTTGTGGTCGTCAAGCGATTGACGGTGACACCGCGCAGGTAGGTCCGCAGGTGGCCGAGAAATTGGGATTGCCGCAGGTAACTTACGCGGAGGAAATACAGAAATGTGACGGGAATGTGCTCACGATTAAACGTCGCTTGGAAAGAGGTATCGAGGTGGTAACTTGCCCGCTTCCCTGCGTGGTAACGGTGAACGGTTCTGCAGCCGAGTGTCGCCCGAGAAATGCCCGTTTCGTGATGAAATACAAAAACGCGAAAGGCACTCAAGAGGCTCAAGATGCCAACGAGGATTATTTCGCGCTGGTGAACGAACGTCCCTATTTGAAGTTGACGGAGTGGAGCGTGAACGACGTGGAGAGTAATCCCGCGGATCTCGGTTTGAGCGGTTCGCCTACCAAGGTGAAAAACATCGAGAACGTGGTGTTCCAAGCAAAAGAGGCAAAAGTGCTCTCCGGCACGGACGTGGAAATCGATGCCATGATGAAAGAGTTGATAACGAATCATACAATTGGATAATTTATGATTTTGGATTTACGATTTTAGATTAGAATCAGCTAATCGTAAATCACGAAATCATAAATCATAAATTATTAAAAGAATTACGGAATGAACAGTGTATTTGTATATTGCGAGATAGAAGAGGGGGTAGTTGCCGACGTGAGCCTTGAGTTGCTGACGAAAGGTCGTGCCCTTGCAACAAGATTGGGTGTGAAGCTTGAGGCTATAGCGCTCGGACATAACTTGAAAGATATAGAGAAACAGGTATTCCCTTACGGGGTTGATGTAGTTTGGGTGGGCGACGATGCCCGTTTGGCTCCTTACACGACGTTGCCTCACACGAAGATGTTGGTTCGTTTGTTTGATGCGGAGAAACCACAGATCGCTTTGATGGGGGCTACCAGCGTGGGACGTGATTTGGGTCCTCGCGTGTCTTCTGCTTTACATAGCGGTTTGACTGCCGATTGCACGAGCCTTGAAATCGGGGAGTACATGGATGCCAAGAGCGGTAAGAAATACGAGAATCTGTTGTACCAGATTCGACCTGCTTTCGGGGGAAATATCGTGGCAACTATCGTGAACCCGGATTGCCGCCCGCAGATGGCTACCGTTCGCGAGGGGGTAATGAAAAAAGAGATTGTCGATCCGCAATATAAAGGTGAGATAAAGAATTTGAACATCGACGAGTATCTGGACGACACGGATATGGTCGTGAAGGTGATAGAACGCCAGATGGAGAAATCCAAGGTGAACATCAAGGGAGCCCCGATTATCGTTGCCGGAGGATACGGCGTGGGTTCCAAGGAGAATTTTGCTTTGTTGCATGAACTGGCTTCCGTGTTAGGCGGGGAAGTGGGTGCTTCGCGTGCTGCCGTGGATGCCGGGTTCTGTGAACACGAGCGCCAGATCGGACAGACGGGTACCACGGTACGTCCTAAATTATACATCGCTTGCGGTATCTCCGGACAGATACAGCATACTGCCGGAATGGAAGAGTCTTCCATGGTTATAGCGATCAACACGGACGCGGATGCCCCGATTAATAAATTTGCTGATTACGTGATCACGGGTGACCTGAACGTGGTAATTCCGAAAATGATCCAGTATTACAAGAAAAACAGCAAGTAAAATTATTTACGATTTATGATTGAAGATTTACGAAACAAAGAGTGTTTTTGTGGGAGGGAATCTGAAATCATAAATCATTAAATCAAAAATTGAAAAAGGTATGGCAAATTTCTATACAGATAACGAGGATTTGAAGTTCCACTTGGGACATCCTTTGATGAAAAAGATCGTCGCGTTGAAAGAACGGAATTTCGAGGAGGCGGGAAAATGTGATATCGCTCCCCGTGATTTCGAGGATGCAATGGATAACTATGATAGAGTGTTGGAGATCGTGGGGGACATTTGTGGCAACGTGATCGCCGAGAACGCGGAAGAGGTTGACCACGAGGGACCGCAAGTGATTGACGGTCGCGTGAAATACGCTCGCGGAACACAAGAGAATCACGACGTGTTGACACAAGCCGGTTTGTACGGTATGTCATTGCCGCGTGAGTATGACGGGTTGAACTTTCCGATGGTTCCTTATGTAATGGCTGCCGAGTTGGTTTCTCGCGGTGACGGCGGATTCGCCAATATCTGGGGATTGCAGGATTGTGCCGAAACGATTCACGAGTTTGCCAGCGAGGAGCAAAAACGTGAATTTTTGCCTCGTGCCGCGAAAGGCGATACTTACGCGATGGACTTGACCGAGCCGGATGCAGGGTCGGATTTGCAATCCGTGCAATTGAAAGCGACTTATTGCGATAAGACCAAGAAATGGTACTTGAACGGTGTGAAACGCTTTATCACGAACGGTGATGCTCAAATCTCGTTGGTTTTGGCACGTTCGGAAGAAGGTACGCATGACGGTCGCGGTTTGTCCATGTTTATTTATGACAAGGCTGACGGCGGAATGACTGTTCGTCGTATTGAAAATAAATTAGGTATCAAGGGTTCCCCGACTTGCGAGCTGGTATTCAAGGATGCGCCTGCCGTGTTGGTGGGTGAGCGTAAGCTGGGATTGATCAAGTACGTGATGTCGTTGATGAACGGTGCCCGTCTGGGCGTGGGAGCTCAATCGGTAGGTATCGCGGAAGCAGCTTATCGTGAAGGTTTGAAATACGCCGGGGAAAGACGTCAGTTCGGTAAGGCTATCATTGAATTCCCAGCCGTGTACGAGATGTTGACCAATATGGAAGCCAAGTTGCACGGTGCTCGTGCCATATTGTACGAGACCAGCCGCTTCGTGGATATGTACAAGGCTTACACGCATATTGCCAACGAGCGTACATTGAATAAAGAGGAGCGCGAGGAGATGAAGAAATACCAGAAACTGGCGGATGTTTTCACCCCGCTTCTGAAATTATTCTCCAGCGAGTACGCTAACGAGATAGCTTATGATGCGTTACAGATTCACGGTGGGTCCGGATTCATGAAGGACTACCCGATCGAGCGTCTGGTACGTGATGCCCGTATCACGAATATATACGAGGGAACTTCTCAATTGCAGGTTGTGGCTGCTATTCGCGGTGTAACAACAGGACAGTACGCCAAGCATATCCGTGAAGAATACGAGAAAGCTCCTATTTGCCCGGAGCAGGAGTTTGTGCGTGAAACTTTAAGAGGCATGACTGCCGCTTACGAGGCTGCCGTGACGAAAGTTACCGCTGTCGGGGAAACGGAATACGTGGACTTCCACGCTCGCCGTCTGGTGGAAATGGCAGGGTATATCATTATCGGTTACTTGTTGTTGATTGATTCTCAGCGGGATGGCCGTTTCGCGAAATCAGCCGAGATATTCGTGAAATACGGACAGGCAAAAGTTGCGGGATACGCGGCTTTTATCAATGATTTCGAATTGAAAGATTTGGGAATGTACAAGAAATAACGCATTTCTAAAATTACAAAATACGTGAAGAGATCGTTCCGAATGGAGCGATCTTTTTTTATCTCCACTCTTTCGAGGTCACCCCTTGAAAGCCTGCTCTTGGAAAATTGTTTTTACAACTGTTTCGTTTTCTAAAAAATAATAGTGTTTTTTTTCATGCGAATATGATTAAAACATTATCTTTGTTGTTGTAAATTATTGATTTATAGAATATTAAAATGTTCAAAAATGGCTCTGGGAGGGCAGAGTCGTTAATTTGTAATTGTATGAATGGGATAAAAAAGTCTATTTATAATGTTTTTTATAAAACGTCAGGAGTGTGTTTTATACTTTTCTGTACGATTGACTTTTTATACGCCCAAGGGACAGACGACGTGGTGAACGCGTTGGTGAATGCAGGGTACGAAAATGTCAGTCGGGAAATAGGGGAGACGGAGGAGGTAATCATGTTCGAGAATGCATTGTGGCGGGCGAACGGGGACGGTATAAGAGAAGCTATTAAACTTATAGAGTTATATCCGGTGACCCCGGGAAAAGGACGGCGGGTGGTCGTTCTGAGAAATAAGGTGCCACAAGTATCATTGTTGCTCCGTCCGGGAGAAGCTGCCGGGATAGAATGGAATGTCAGTTATGAACTGGGGGATTCATGGAAAAAGGTTCACGATAAAAAATTTGCCAATAATTCCCGTTGGAAAGCGGATTTGGTATTTTACCCGCAATTCTCTTTACGTAATCAGAAGTTCCACAAGATATACGACGTGTTGTTCAATATCGCCCCGGCGTTGGAGATTGTTCCGTTCCGGGGAACGAAAATCACGGGACAGGTTATTATCCCGGTTTTCAACGAGTTCGGCGGATTGTATGATGACGTGCGTCCCGGCTATATTACCGTGCAACAGAATTTCAGAGTGGAAAACGTGTTCCTTCAAGCAACGGTGGGGAATTTCAATCAAAACCGCTGGGGAATGGATTTGAGTTTTTTCCGTCCTTTTACAAAGGGCTGGTTGCAATATTTCGCGATAAAAGGGGGAGTCGGGTTGACGGGTTCTTCTTACTTTATAGATTGGAATTGGCATTATGGTCCCACGAAACTCTTTACGTGGAACGTCGGGGGAAGTTATTATAACCCGCGATATAACGTGCTTTGCGAGGTGCGGGTGGAGAAATTTCTTGCCGGGGATATCGGGGTGCGGGCAGATATGACGCGCCATTTCAGGCGTGCCTCTATCGGCTTTTACGTTATGAAAAATGACTATGATAATCTGGATGGCGGATTTCATTTCTCGATATTGATTCCACCGATGAAGTACAAGAGGAAGCGGGTGAGAGTAACCCCGGCTAAATACTTTAATATGGAATACAAAGCAGCCGGATTATTCTTTAACGGGAAGTCCTATAAAACGAATCCGGGACAGAATAAAGCGGAGGAGAACTTTAACCCGTATTACATAAAATCACAAATACAGAATAACTAATAACTTAAATTAAAAGCAGAAAGCAAGTAAAATAGTAAACAAAATCAGGAAATAATAAGTTAAACAAGTGTAAACCTTTATAAATGAAAGAATGATGAGAAAAGAAGTAAAACATTTTGGTATGAGCGCGAAAGCTATACTAATGGTAATGGTTGTCTTCGGAACGCTTTTCACTAGCTGTTACACGAAGGATGATATTCCGGTGGTTCAGGTACCGGAGGAAGTTCCCAACAAGTACATTATCGAGGGTACGATTGTAGCCAACACGAATGGAGTTTTGGAAACTTTGAAAGGAGTTACCGTGACCAGCGACAAGAACGGCGTTGTTTCGTCGGGAGATGCTAACTTTATTGTTACAGTGGGCAGTCCTGATACTTACACGTTATCATTGAGTAAGACGGGATACGATCCTATTTCTTACAAAGTGGTTGTTCCGAGCGCGGGCGACAAGATTACCGGACAATTGATTTCCGTGAATGTACAATTGACGATGTATCGCGAGAATACCTCGAATCCGGGTACCGGAGAAGTTGGTGTAGACGGTGGAAACGTGGTAAACGGAAACGGTACGTTGACGATTCCTGCCGGGGCTCTTACAGCGAACACGACGATCACCATGAGTGTTAATGATGATGTGAAACAAGCTGTCGAGGTAACCGGTTCGCAAGAGGCTGCCGCTCAATTCCTGTTAGGTGAGTTCGGTCCCGGTGGAACGAAATTCCTTGCTCCCGTGGATTGGAGTGTAGCGTATGACGCTTTGTCTGATTTTTATTTGGCAAATACGCAATTACAATACAGGGCGAATAACAATGCCGGTGACTGGACGGTTATGACTGATGGTATTGTTTATGACAATGATAATGATAAGTACAATGTATCATTAACCCACTTCTCTCAATACCGTATGGTATACTTGGCAAGCGGAATGACGTTGGATGCTGTTACAGAAACTCTTCCGGCTATCGCGACAATCTTGAATACGAATCCTTCACCTGCTTCGATCACAGAAATTCCTTACAAGAAATACGAGGGTGCCGAGTTGACTTTAGGTGACGGATGGAATAATATCACGAATACTTCCGACAAAGATCAGATCGAAGAGTTGGTGAAAAATGCCGTTATGGCTAAAGTAAACGTATCGGAATTTAAAGCATTTATCGGTGAGCCGGTTGCTGCTAACTATGTATTGAGAGAGCCGATCACGTTACCGTACGATTATCACTTGTTGTCCAAAGGAGAACAATCCATGGATTACTACGTATTCACGTTCAAAGTATACAAGAAAGCGGACAACGCGGCTGTCGAGTTGAAAGTGAACGTGAAGGTGGCAGGTAAAGTTTCTATTTTCGTGGAAATGGATTATTGTGGAGCACATCATACTCACGGAAGCTGCGGACACGTGTATCACGGTGGTGCCGGCGGTGGTATGGTTATAGGAGATTAATTTAGAAAAGGAATCGAACGTTAAGTTAAATCCGGAAGCAAAATGTCATTGATATTGAATATGAAAAGGGTGTTACTCGCGAGTATATTTATCTTGAGCACTTTCATGCTTTCGGCACAATTAACGTCGGGTACGACCGGATTGTTGAACAGTCCGTCTGCCGATATGCAACCTGACAAGACGGTGATGCTCGGTGGAAATTTTTTGCACGACCGGATAACCCCGAACGGGTTCCCGTATAACACGTACAACTATTTCTTGAATATCACGTTCTTGCCTTTCCTCGAAGTGGCTTACACGTGTACCTTGTTTAAGGCTACCGACAAGTTTGTCCCGGAAAAGAAAGGGAGGTTTGTCAATCAGGATCGTGCTTTTTCTGTTCGTTTACGAGCGCTGACGGAGAGGAAATATCGTCCGGCTATTGTTCTCGGGTCTAACGACCTGTACACGCAAAGCAACGGGGGAGGGATTATGACGGAGGAATCCAATAATCAATATTTCAACAAGTTCTACTTGGCTGCGACGAAACACGTGAACATCACGAAAACAGAACAGGTCGGATTGCATTTAGCGTATCAGTACAACAGACGGGCGTCCAATCGCCTGAATGGGTTTTCCGGGGGAATTAGTTATAAGCCCTCGTTTGCTCCCAACTTGAATCTGATCGTGCAGCATGATTCGAAAAGTTTCTTTGTAGGTGCCAACTACCTGCTCTTGAAGCATCTTTTTATGCAAGTTGTTTTGCAGGACGGGCAATATTTTTCGGGAGGGCTGGCATACAAGATGTATTTGAAAGGTAAATAACGAGGAATTTGATAAAACTATAAATATTAATAGAATGAAAATAAAGACTTTATTACTCTCTGCACTGGTTGTGGCGGCTTCCTGTTCGGTAACCGCCCAAACGACCGATACGGATGTAAAATATATGTCTCCTAAATTTAAGGATAATATTTTTATCAGTATTGGTGTGGGTGCACAAGGTTACCTGACGCAGGATAACTTTGACCACGGTTTCGGGAAAGTGATCCAACCGTTGGTGAATCTGTCCGTGGGTAAATGGATGGATCCTTACTGGGGGCTTCGCGGACAGGCATCCGGTTGGCAAAGCAAAATGTACACGGATGTCGACCGTCTGAACAATGGCGGCGTATTCAATAAATTCGAACGTAAATATATCAATTTGAACTTGGATTTCATGTTGAACCTGACTAACCTCTGGCGTCAATATGATCCCGAAAACAAATGGGATATGACCTTGTTCTTGGGACCCGGTTTGAGTTTTGGTAAATTCCATGACAAACAACTCGATGTGCTTGTTAACGGTTCGTTGGGATTGGGTGGAAAATACCATATCAACAAGTATTGGGCTATCGACTTGGAGGCTCGTACACATTTGATGCCGACATTCTTCTATACCTCTAAATACACGGGGTCAGAAGAGATTGCCGGACGTTCGTACCAAGACGGATTGCTTTCTTTGTCGATTGGTGCGACTTACACTTTCGGCGGTCGGAAGTTTGCCCGTTACGAGAGTGGAGCGGAACAGATGCGCCAACAATTGAATGACAAGATCAACGGTTTGGAAAACGAGTTGCGCAACACGCAATCTCAGTTGGAAGCTGCCAAGATTGCCGAGCAAGTGGCTCAAAAAGAACTTGCCTTGACCGAGGCCGAGAAAGCTGAAGCTATCGCTGCCGCTGCAAGACAGGATTTCACTCAATACGTTGGTTTCACAATCAACAAGAGTGCCGTGAAAACGGAACAAATGGTGGTACTGCAGGCTGTAGCCAACTATATGGCTGAGAACCCCGGCGTGAAGATGAAAGTTGTGGGTTACGCCGACAAACAAACCGGCAGTAACTATTTTAATCAGAAACTTAGCGAAAGACGTGCGAAAAGCGTTTACGATCTGTTAGTGAAGAAATTCGGAGTGTCTTCAGACCGTTTGTCTTACGTCGGGTTGGGTGACCAGTCACAACCTTTCAAGGTGAACAATTACAATCGTTTAGTAATGATCCTTGGGGAAAAATGATAATCAAGAGTTTATGAGGTTCGAGAGTCCGAACAAGTCATTAAATACAAAATGAATCTTATAGACTTATAAGTTGAGGGGTTGCGAAAGCAGCCCCTTAATTTTATTCTTCATCTTTACCGATTTCAATCGGTTTGTAACTCTCCCTTTCTTTACGGTCAGTTGTGGCGGCACAGCTGATGCCTCTTTCTCTCATGGCCTCGCTTTTACCGATGTGTGTATTCGGGAATTTTTTCTTTTTACTGAAAAACGTTGTTATTCCCAAGCCGATGAAAGCTATTCCGACCAGTACCAGTATGATAATGAAATAAGTTCCCAGCATAATATTATTCGTTTGGTTTAAACAAAAATACGATTATTTCTTCGGCAACCCAAATAACCGATTGGATATTGTCTTTTTTGTGATAGAAGATAGTTCGTTAACAATAGTTGATAGGCTTACGATGTCAATTTATTATGACCTTGTGTGATAAAAAAGGATTGATTGAAAAAGTGTTATCAATTGATCGTTTAATGCGATGCAAATATACCATATTTTTATTAATTGAAAAACTATTTGCACAAATTTTCCATTTTCGCAATCAGATATTTACAGTTTTTCGAGAAACGAAATTCGATAATTTTTTTTAATATCATTAAACGATGGTTTATAGAAATAAAATTTTCAACTCTTTCGGAAAATGCTTGGATAAACATCTGATAGATGTGATTGAAAAATAAAACTGGTTCTTCATGGTTGTAAAAAAAGAAATGGTATTGGGATGCGTGCATGATTATCGGTTATGTGTTATCGGATTGATTTTGACAATTTTTTGTTCAACAGAGTTATACGCTCAGAAAGAGGACGGAATTGTCAAAACTCTAGTTAATGCCGGTTTTGAAAATGTTAGTAGAGTCGTATCGGGCTCGGAAGAAATCATCACTTTTGAGAATACCGTTTGGAAAGCCGACGGAGAAGGAATCAGTAAAGCTATTGACTTGATCGGGAAATATCCCCCGCTTCTGGGGAAAACAAGACGTGTGGTGGTTTTACAACTGGGTATACCCCAAATGTCATTAGTATCGTCGGCGTCTGCCGCGATTACAACTACAGGAACGGTAAATTCCAATTGGTTACCGATGTACGAATTGGGAGATGCGTGGAAATCGGTTAAGAGAGTTCCTCGGGAAAACCGTTCGAGATGGAAAGTCGATCTTGTATTCTACCCGCAATTTGCATTTAGAAATCAGAAGTTTCATAAGGTATATGATATTTTGTTGAACTTGTCTCCCGCGCTGGAAATTGCACTAATAAGAGGAATGAAGCTAACGGGGCAGGTAATTATTCCTGTGATAAATCAGTACGGTGCTAAATACGAGCAAACACGTCTAGGAATCTTCACGCTCGAACAGCATTTCCGCGTACTGAATAGTTTAGTCGATCTGACCGCGGGAATTTTTAATCAAGACCGTTGGGGATTTGATTTGCACCTGTTCCGTCCGGTTATGACCGAAGGATGGCTAAGTAATTTTGCCTTGGAGGGACGAATCGGTCTAACCGGTTCCTCTTATTTTTATCATTGGAACTGGCATTACGGGGCAGCGAAGTTGATAACATGGAATGTCGGGGGAAGTTATTTTAACCCGATGTTTAACGTGTTGTGCGAGGTGAAAGCAATAAAGTTTTTAGCGGGAGATTATGGCGTGAGGGCAGATATGACCCGGCATTTTAAGCGGGCGTCAGTTGGTTTTTATATCATGAAGAATAACCGGGGAAATATAGATGGTGGGTTCCATTTTGCGATAGCCCTTCCTCCCATGGGGCAAAAAAGAAGAAAGGGTTTTCGGGTAATGCCTGCACGGTATTTTGATCTGGAATACAAGGCGGCGGGGTTGTTCTTTAATGGAAAGTCCTATGAAACACGCCCCGGGGAGAATAAAGCGATCGATAATTTTAACCCAAAATATATAGAATCACAATTAAAGAATTAGAATGAAGAAAACAAAGTTTAGAACTTAAATAACATGAAAATGAAGAAAGAAGTAAAACATTCAGGAATTGGTATTAATTTAATGCTGTTAATAACAGTGTTTTTCGGATCATTGTTTAGTAGTTGTTACACGAAGGATGATGTTCCGGTTATGCCTACAACGGAATCAAGCGATTCCGTCGTGTATAAAATAAACGTTAAGGTCGTAGACTTGAGCAATACTCCTATTGAGCATGTCAAGATCTATCCAATGGGTGTAGAAACCGACGCGAATGGAATGTATACTTTCACGTTGAATGTTGCTGGAAGTGTTTCATTTTCTTTGGAAAAAGAAGGTTATGAAAGTGTGTCTTACACGGTAACTTTACCTTTCGGAAAGAATGGTGAGACTAAAACTGTGGAAGCTACATTTTTAATGAAAAAAGTAGAAATCAAGGAGGCTATCTATACTGTTGCCGGAAAAGTGTTTGACGGGTTAACCAAGGAAGCGGTAACGAATGCTACCGGTACTTGGACTTTGAGAGGAGGAGCTGCAGCTGATGATGGTACATTAACTATAGGTGCAGACGGAACATTCTCTCAAGTATTGCATAAACCTGGTGTATATGATTTTGTAATTAATGCAACGGGTAAAGAGGAAGTAAAATACTCTGTAACTATTCAAAAAATAGCGGCCGGTGAAGAATATTATTTCAACATGGAGATCCCGATGTATGAAGAAGGTACAGTTGAAGGGCAAACTTACACGTTAGAAGGGACTATACGTGATGCCGATGGACAAGATTTAACGGGGGCAACGGTTTATTATAGTGTTGCCGTAAGTACTGAAACGACTCAAGTTGAGGTTTATGGAAACGAATTCTCTATTGATAACTTGAAAAAAGGTTCAGTGACTCTTTTTGTTAAAAAGGATGGTAAAAATGGTTGGTCAAAAACTTTTGACTTGAATAAATTCTCTGTAGGAACAGCGATTGCGGTACCTGTATACATGACTGCACCTAAAGCGGGTGAAGAAACCGCAGAAGTTTTTGTTCCCGGTCAGGGGGCGGAGCTCAAGCCTGTAAAGACGGAGTCTGGTGTAACTGAAGATGGAAAAAAGATGATCGAGGTTGCTACAACTTTGAGTATTCCTCAAGATGCATTGAATACCGCAACATTAATATCTACTAAGGTTAATGCTACCATTGATAATACTACAAGTGGTGGTATTCTTGATGTGATTCCTGCCGCTGCAACATTTGTTACCGGTGAGTTCTTGCCTAATAATACAACATTCGCTGCTCCATTAACTTGGAAGATTACGAATCCTTTTGATAAAGTTTTCATCGGAATGAAATTGCAATATAGTGAAGATGGCGTGAATTGGGCAGCCCCGGAGAAAGACGCAGGAATAGCTGTGCAAGGTAATGATTATATAGCTAAGATTCATCATTTCTCTTATTATCGAGTAGTATTGGAATCTTCTTCTGTTGATACCGTTACAGAATTGACTCCTATCAATTTTGAAAAATTCTATTTGAATAATACCGCTAAAATTATTAAGAAGGGAGAGGGTAAATTTACCTATACTGTTAAAAACGGATACGAATATATAACTTCATTGGATGGGTACAGCGAAAACGTTCAAGCATTGATTGAAGCTGCATTGGAAGGGCTTAATGGAGAGCCGATGGCAACTGTAGAGAAGACTGGAGCAAATGACATCGATGTACCGAGTGATTGGGTGTATGTCGCTAGTGGTCAGCAACAATTCTTGATTAAGACTTATACCTTCAAAGTTTCCGGAGGAGAGGATATTGTCGTTAAGATTAAGACAACGAATGGTCAAGTTTCAACGATTAGCGGTAAAATTGAGATGTTTGATCAACATCACCACACTCACGGTGGTCACATCACTGCTGGTGGTGCTGGTGGAGGTGCCGGAGAATAAATAGATTTAATGAACCTATAAGAATGAACCGAAAGTAATAAAAATGCAGACGAACATGATAAAGAAGATATTATTCATTTGCTTATTTTTGTTTAGCTCGTTATTACTTTCGGCTCAACTAACGCTTGGAACGACCGGGTTGTTGAATAGTCCGTCGGCAGATATGCAACCGGACAAGACCGTGATGATAGGAGGAAATTTTTTAAATGATCGTGTAACACCCGATGGATTTCCGTATAATACATATAATTATTTCTTGAATATCACGTTTTTGCCTTTCCTTGAAGTTGCATATACTTGTACGTTGTTTAAAGCGACGGATAAGTTCGTTCCATCAAAAAAGGGGCGGTTCGTGAATCAGGATCGTTCTTTTTCAGTCCGTCTGCGTCTGTTGCGAGAGAGAAAGTATCTTCCGGCGGTTGTAGTCGGCTCAAATGATCTTTACACGCAGAGCGGTGGAGGTAAAATACTTTCGGAGGGCAGTGGTAATCAATATTTCAGTCGGTTTTATATAGCTTGCTCGAAGTATATAAATATTTGCCCGACAGAACAAATTGGAGTACACATGGCTTATTTGTATAATCGGCGGACTTCAAATCATTTGAATGGTTTTTCCGGTGGTGTTAGTTATAAACCTTCGTTTGTTCCGGAATTGAATTTAATAGCTCAATATGATTCGAAAACTTTTTGTATCGGGGCTAATTATTTGCTTTTGAAGCATCTTTTCGCGCAAGTCCTTTTGCAGGATGGTAAGTATTTTACCGCGGGATTGGCGTACAAGATATATTTAAAAGGAAAATAAAGAGAGAACGAGGAAATTATAGAATATAAATAAAGAACAAAATGAAAATAAAGACTTTATTACTTTCAGCTCTTGTTGCCGGAGCCTCCTATAGCGTGAGTGCTCAAACGACAGAACCTGATGTAAAGTATTTGTCGCCTAAATTCAAGGACAATATTTTTATCAACATTGGCGTTGGTATGCAAGGCTACATGAACACGGATAATTTTGATTACGGATTTGGAAAAGTACTTCAGCCGTTAGTCAATTTATCTGTAGGTAAATGGATGGATCCCTATTGGGGACTACGCGGACAAATATCCGGATGGCAATCTAAATTGTACACGGATGTGAATCGCTTGAATAACAATAACAAGTTCGAGAAATTCCAACATAAGTATATTAATTTGAATCTGGATTTCATGTTGAATTTGACTAACCTATGGCGTGCATACAGTCCGGATAACAAATGGGATATGACCTTATTTCTGGGACCCGGTTTGAGTTTCGGTAAGTTCCATAATAAACAAATGGACGTGTTGATTAACGGTTCTATCGGTTTGGGAGGAAAATATAACATCAATAAATATTGGGCTATTGATTTGGAGGCTCGAACTCACTTGATGTCGACGTTTTTCTACACGAATAAGTATTCCGGTCAGGAAGAGATTGCCGGACGTTCTTATCAAGATGGACTGCTTTCTTTGTCAATTGGAGCAACTTACACTTTTGGCGGCAAGAATTTCGCTCGTTACGAGAGTGGTGCTCAGGAGATGCGTCAGCAACTGAATGCCCAGATTAACAATCTCGAGGCTGAATTGCAACAGACTCAATCCCAGTTAGAGGCTGCTAGGATTGCAGAGCAGATTGCCAAGAAAGAGGTTGCTGCCGTGGAGGCAGAGAAAATGCAGGTTGTGGCTGAAACAGCAAGAAAAGATTTCGCTCAATACGTGGGTTTCACGATTAATAAAACGGACGTGAAAACCGAACAAATGGTGATTTTGCAAGCTATTGCCAATTATATGGCTGAAAACCCGGATGTGAAGATGAAAGTTGTCGGTTATGCTGATAAACAAACCGGTAGCAAGTATTTCAACCAAAAGATCAGCGAGCGACGTGCTAAAAATGTTTACAACTTATTGATCAAGAAATTCGGTGTTCCGGAAAATCGTTTGTCTTATGTTGGCTTGGGCGATCAAGACCAACCGTTCAAAGTAAACCAATACAATCGTTTGGTTATGATCTTGGGTGAAAAATAATATAGTGTAAGGAAGCAAGAAAGATAAGAAGCTGTCCATATGTAAACGGGCAGTTTCTTATCTTTTTGGCAGGTATTTTCCTAAGCGAGTTATTGATGAAAGCGTGAAAAATCCCGATAAATGATTGTATATTAGGGAATGATAAAAAAAAAGATTAAAAAAGTCTATTTATTACTTTGTTTTTCCTACATTTGAGGTGCAAAGTCAAATAAAATCGAGATACAATGGAAGGATACGAACAAAATGACGGAATGGATAGGGACGAAATCTATTCCAATGCAGTGAAAGCAGGGAAAAGAACTTATTTTTTTGATGTGAAGGCGACGCGTAATAATGACTACTATTTGACGATCACCGAAAGCAAGAAAAAATTTGATAATGACGGGAACGCAAGCTACGAGAAGCACAAAGTCTTCTTGTATAAAGAAGATTTTGATAAATTCGTCGAAGGCTTGGATGAGGCTATTGGAGTGGTAAAAGCTGCAATCAATGGCGAACTTCCTGAAAAGAATTCTGATCTGTAATCAAGCTGTTATTAGTATATGAGAGGGAGTGTTGAAACACTCCCTCTCGTCTGTAAAGTCTGAACGTCCATAAGGTCGTAAGGTCGTAAGGTCAAATTAAATCACGGACTTTATAGACTTTAGGAGCCGGAGGCTCGACTTTATGCAATCTGAAACTTGTAACTTGCAAATGGTAATATGCAAACTTTCCGTATCTTTGTGGGGATAGAATAAGGAGAGAAATGGAGAATAAGCCTTTAGCAGAACGTATGCGCCCCAAGTCTTTAGAAGACTATATCGGGCAACAACATTTGGTGGGACCGGGAAAAGTGCTTCGGAAAATGATTGATTCCGGGGTAGTGGCGTCCTTTATTCTATGGGGACCACCGGGAGTGGGAAAAACCACCTTGGCAATGATTATCGCCGAGCAATTGAAGCGTCCGTTTTACGTGCTGAGTGCCGTGAGTTCGGGAGTGAAGGATGTCCGGGAAGTGATTCAGAAAGCGGAAAGTCAGCGTTTTTTCAATTCACCGAATCCGATTTTGTTTATTGACGAAATTCATCGTTTCTCGAAAGCGCAGCAGGATTCGCTTCTGGCTGCCGTGGAGAAAGGAACGGTGACGCTTATCGGTGCGACCACGGAGAATCCTTCTTTCGAGGTTATATCTCCTCTGCTTTCCCGTTGTCAAGTGTACGTGTTGAAATCACAGGAGAAGAAAGATCTGGAAGACTTGATCGACCGTGCGGTGGAGAAAGATTATTATCTCGGCAAACGGAATATCACCGTCAAGGAAAAAGATGCCATGATATCGTACAGCGGGGGGGATGCCCGAAAACTGTTGAATATACTGGAACTCGTGGTGAACGGGTTAGGCGAGGGAGATATTGTTATCGATAACGAGGCGGTACACCGGGAGTTGCATGAAAACCCGTTGATGTACGATAAAGACGGGGAACAACATTATGATATCGTGTCGGCGATGATCAAGTCTATCCGCGGGGGAGACCCGAATGCGGCGATTTACTGGATGGCACGTATGTTACTGGGAGGGGAAGACCCGAAATTTATAGCAAGACGTTTGATTATCTCTGCCGCCGAAGATATAGGTCTGGCAAACCCGAATGCCTTGCTGATAGCGAACACTTGCTTTGAGGTAGTGCATAAAATAGGAATGCCGGAAGCCCGCATACCCCTGTCGGAGTGTGTGATCTATCTTGCGACTTCGCCGAAGAGCAATTCGGCTTATCTGGCGATAGACGCTGCGATGGCTACGGTAAAACAGACGGGCAATTCGCCTGTACCCTTGCATTTGCGTAATGCCCCGACGAAGTTGATGAAGGATTTGAACTACGGGCAGGATTACAAGTACCCGCATGATTATCCCGGTAATTTCGTGGAACAACCGTATTTGCCGCAGGAATTGAAGGAAAAGAAGTTCTACCTGCCGCAACAGAATGCACAGGAAATAAAGATACTGGAGCGCTTGAGAGCGTGGTGGAGAAAATATAAATAATTAATTTACGATTTATGAATTACGATTTACGATTCATCAAATCTAAAATCATAAATCATAAAATCATAAATCATAAATCTAAAATAGTAATGGATAAGTTGATTAATCAAGAGATGTTTTTTTTGTTAGCCGGACCTTGCGTGATCGAGGGTGAGGAAATGGCTTTGAATATTGCGGAACACGTGAAGAAAGTTACCGATAGACTGGGAATACCCTATGTATTCAAGGGATCGTTCAAAAAGGCCAATCGCTCCCGGTTGGATTCTTTCACCGGCATTGGTGACGAGAAGGCATTAAGAATATTAGCTAAAGTAAGGCAAGAATTTGATATTCCTGTCGTGACGGATATTCACACGGAGCGGGATGCGGAGATGGCAGCGGGGTACGTGGATGTTTTACAGATTCCGGCATTCTTGTGTCGCCAAACGGATTTGTTGGTTGCTGCTGCCAAGACGGGAAAGATCGTGAATATTAAAAAGGGACAGTTCCTTTCACCCGAGGCGATGAAGTTTGCCGTGGATAAAGTACGGGAAGCGGGAGATGACAAGGTGATGGTTACCGAGCGGGGAACCACGTTCGGCTATCAGGATTTAGTTGTTGACTTTCGCGGTATCCGGGTAATGCAACAGGCTTGTCAATGCCCCGTGGTGTTGGACGTGACACATTCTTTACAACAGCCTAATCAGGCATCCGGGGTAACCGGGGGACAACCGGAATTGATCGAAACGATTGCGAAAGCCGGAATAGCGGTCGGGGCTGACGGGATCTTCATCGAGACTCATGCCGACCCTCGTTGTGCCAAATCAGACGGTGCAAATATGTTGCGACTGGATTTGATTGACGGACTGCTGGAGAAACTTGTGCGAATTAGAAAAGTGATATCATAAAGAAAAAGGAAGTTGGTTACAACTTCCTTTTTCTTTATTCTTCCACGTATATTTCCAGCACCCGGCTTACTTCATCCGGGTATAGTGTGACATTTTTGAAACAGGCGGGTACAAGTACGGTTTCGCCTTTATTTACCATGACCGGATCGCATTCTCCCGTGGAGATCGTGAACTTTCCTTGAATACACATGTAAATCACGAACGAATCGAGGTGCACGTATTCTTTCTCTATATCCCTATCGAAGACAAGTAGATTTGTCGTGAAGTAAGGACATTTCACCAGTTGCACGGATTTATTGTCGTGTGGCGTGTAATCTACCTTGTGTTTCGGGTGATAGTGGTAGTCAATCACGTCGGTTGCCAGATCTGTATGCAATTCCCTTGTATGTCCCTCAGCATCTTTCCGGTTGTAGTCATATATCCGGTAAGTGATATCGGAAGTTTGCTGGATCTCGGCGATATAACATCCTTTCCCGATGGCGTGGACAAGTCCGGCAGGGATAAAGAAGCTGTCTCCCTTTTTCACTTTTTCCGTATTCAATATATCCATGAGCCTGTTCGAGTGCAGGGCTTGCAGGTATTCGGCCTTGTCGGTTTCCTTGTTGAATCCCATGATCAACGAGGCGTCTTTCTCTGCATCCGCGACATACCACATTTCAGTCTTCCCGTAAGCGTTGTGGCGTTCCTTGGCGGTTTCATCGTCGGGATGTACTTGAATCGAGAGATCGTCATTCGCATCAATGTATTTGATCAATAACGGGAATTCTACGCCGAACTTCTCGTACACCCGGTCGCCGACCAGATCACCCATGTAGACCTCAATCAATTCCTGCAAATCATTGTCGGCCAGAATCCCGTTGGAAACAACGGATATGTTATCTTCCACGGCGGAAATCTCCCAACTTTCACCAATAGATTCCTCGTGTTGTTCACTCTTGTAACTTAATCTTTCCCCTCCCCATATCTTTTTTTTGAGAATCGGATGGAATTTTAACGGGTATAGCATGATTTATTTCTTTATTAGGCATAATTATTGTACAGAAAACAAAGATAGGAATTTTGTAGTTGGGGTTTATGATTTATGAATTAATTTTGTGGCAAGAATTGCGAGAATAAAATAAAAACGGATAAGAATGAAGAAATTAGGTATGTTAAGCGTCATCGTGGCAGGTATATTCCTTGGGGGGTGTAGTGATGACGATAAAGAGTTCCAATTGGATACAAACCGGATGACGGGAGTGGATTGGTATTATAACGGGGGTGCGAGCAATAATAGGCTTTCATTCACGGATGAAAGTGTATTGGATATAAATCGTTTTGATAAAAATGGTGAAATAAGGGGAATTGATATGCGGGTGCAAGTTGATACGGTGGCCGGAGTTTGGAAAGATGAGGGACTGAACACGCTTGCCGTGGAATGGAAAGATGGAATCATGGATAAATGGACCGTGACTAAATGCAATTCCAGTAATTTTGTCGTGAAAAATACGTGGGGAGAAAGAAAATATGTAGTCAAACCATCTTATCTTCAAGATTTAACGGGAGATGCTTTTTGGGAGAATTATTTTGACGGGGATGAATTTAAAACACGTTTAGGTTTTCGGGTGACGGGGAATAAAAGCTTGCGTGCGGGGTACGTGTATGCTTTGTTGTCTGATACCAAGGCCGGGCAGGTAGAATTGAAGGATAAAAATCAGAATAATATCTGGCAAGGTAATATTGAAACGCCCGTGGAGGAACGGAGAGTGCGTTTCTCTTGTCGTGTCGGTAGTGATAATTACGTGAAGTTTGACGAGCGAATCTCGGGTATGAATTTTGAGCCGTTAAGGCGTACGGATATTGATTTCAGTTGCAATATCGTGAGTGTATCCAATAAAAGTTGGAAATGTGCATGGAAAAAGATTAATGGTGAAAATGTTTGTTACAAAATAGAAGTGTACAACGAAGAGAAAGAAGGGGATGTTTATTTCGAGAGCTATTTGTTTACTTATGATGGTGAATATTCTTTTGACGGTAGTTCAACAAGTAAAGTTCCGAATAGACTGAAAGATATAGATACGCGTAAACACTATCAAGTGCGTTTGACGGCTTTCATGTTGGAACCCGGAGTCACGTATAATAGTATGACGGCTGAAAATAGGGTGCAGGCAACCGTGTCCGTTACTTGTGCTTTGAGCGTGCGATAAGGTCGCTTTTAAGATTAGAAAAGGCTTTGGCGTTGCGATAGGATCGTGACGCCAATTTTTTTGTGCTTGACGTGTCGATTGTTATTCCGGTGTTATGTAAGTGTTGTTCGTTTTTAGTTGATTCTCTTATGGAAACAGGAGAAAATCCCGTATGGCTTGTGCCAGTTTCTCCGGTTGTTCGCTATGAATCCAATGCCCGCATTGCGGGATTTCTTTCAGCCGGGCAGCCGGGAATTGTTGCTGCAAACAACTGAGGTCCGCTATCAGATTGGATTGCTCTCCCTTGATAAATAGAATCTCTTTATCGTAAGTATCGTGGAGTAATTTCCTTGGGCAACCACTGATTTCGTCAAAGTGACGGCTGATTACTCGATGATTGAGTTTCCACTCGAATCCGGAAGGGGTTTTCTTGATATTTTTCAAGAATAGTTGTTGAGCGCGTTCCGTTTTGAAATGTTCTTGTATCGCTTGGCGTACTTCTTCCCGGCTTTTGAAACGTGAGAAATCAAAATTAGCCATAAAATCTATAATCCGGTTATGGCTTCCTCCGTCCCGTTGCGAGTAGGACACGGGAGCGATATCCACTATAATTGCCTTGTTCACGATGTCCGGTCTTTTGAGTAATAACGCCATCACGATTTTCCCTCCCATGGAATGTCCTGCGATATGCGGGGGTACGGGAAAATGTAAATCCTCGATCAACTCGATAATATCATCACTCATCACCTCGTAATTCATTTCATTCGCGTGGGGGGATTGCCCGTGATTGCGAATGTCCGGCAAAATCACTTGAAACGTATCTTCCAGTGAATGAGCTATGGGAAGCCAGTTCTCGGAAGCCCCCCAAAGGCCGTGGAGTATCAGTAAAGGAGTTCCCTCTCCCTGCTTTCTAAAATATAACTTCATATTAATTCGGTGTGGTTTACATTACAAATTATACAAAAAGACCGCTCGAAAGCGGTCTTTTTTTTATAAAAATAAATAGAAATTAGTCTTTCAGTTTGGCTTTCAAGAACTCTCTGTTCAAGCGGGCGATGTGCTCGATAGAGATGCTCTTCGGGCATTCGGCCTCACAAGCTCCGGTGTTGGTACAGTTACCGAATCCCAGTTCGTCCATTTTGGCAACCATCGCTTTTGCACGGCGTGCAGCCTCGATCTTTCCTTGCGGAAGAAGGGCTAATTGGGATACTTTTGCTGCCACAAACAACATGGCTGAAGAGTTTTTACAAGTAGCGACACAAGCCCCGCAACCGATACAAGCGGCTGCATCCATTGCTTCGTCCGCTGCCGGTTTGGCAATCGGGATAGCGTTACCGTCAGGTACTCCACCCGTGTTCACGGACACGTATCCGCCGGCTTGCAGGATTTGCTCGTAAGCGGTACGATCCACGATCAAGTCTTTGATTACCGGGAAGGCTCCCACGCGCCACGGTTCGATAGTGATCGTTGCGCCATCTTGGAAACGACGCATATGCAATTGGCAAGTAGTCACGTCGTCGTCCGGTCCGTGTGCACGTCCGTCGATAAACAAACTACATGTACCGCAAATACCTTCGCGGCAATCGTGGTCGAATGCCACCGGTTCTTTGTTTTCGCTCACCAATTGTTCATTCAGAATGTCGAGCATTTCAAGAAATGAACTGCCGGTTGAAATATTATGAATCTTGTAGGTTTCAAAACCGCCTTTTGACTTTGCGTCTTTTTGACGCCAGATCTTTAGGGTTAGTTCTTTTAATATTTTATCTGCCATAACGATTTTCATTTAAGATTATTTATAAGAACGTTGAGCCACCTGAATGTTTTCGAACACGAGCGGTTCTTTATACATTTCGGGTTCTTTGTTTTCTCCCTTGTATTCCCAAACGGAAACATACTGGAAGTGCTCGTCGTCACGTTTTGCTTCTCCCTCTTCGGTAACGGACTCCAAACGGAAGTGTCCTCCGCAGGACTCGTTACGATCGAGAGCGTCCAATGCCATCAAGTGTGCGATGTCGATAAAGTCTGCCACGCGTCCCGCTTTCTCAAGTTCGTTATTCATGGCGGTAAACTCTCCGGTCACGCGCAAATCCTTGTAAAATTCTTCTTTCAGTTCGGCGATTAACTTGATAGCTTTCTTCAAGCCTTCTGCCTCACGCGCCATTCCGATATAATCCCACATGATATGTCCCAACTCTTTGTGGAAGTGATCGGGGGATTTCGTACCCTTGATATCATACAATCTGCGCAAGTGGTCGGTGACGTTCTTTTCAGCAGCGTCGAATTCCGGCGTGTTGGTTTTGATTTTCGGGGTTTGGATATCGTGAGCCAGATAGTCACCAATCGTGTACGGTAAAATGAAATATCCGTCAGCCAATCCCTGCATCAACGCGGAAGCTCCCAAACGGTTAGCCCCGTGGTCAGAGAAGTTACACTCCCCGATAGCGTACAATCCCGGGATTGTGGTCATCAAGTTGTAGTCTACCCAAAGACCTCCCATAGAGTAGTGGATAGCCGGGTAAATCATCATCGGGTTGTGGTACGGGTCAACGGCGGTGATTTTCTCGTACATCTGGAACAAGTTTCCGTAACGTTCTTCGATTGTGTGTCTTCCCAAACGGTCGATAGCGTATTTGAAATCAAGGAATACAGCCTTTCCGGTGTTGTTTACCCCGAATCCGGCGTCGCATCTTTCTTTAGCGGCACGAGAGGCAACGTCACGCGGAACAAGGTTCCCGAATGCCGGGTAACGACGTTCCAAATAGAAGTCGCGGTCCTCGTCCGGGATATCGTTCGGGTTCAGGGTTCCCTCTTGCAATCTTTTGGCATCCTCGATCTTTTTCGGTACCCAAACGCGTCCGTCATTACGTAATGACTCGGACATCAAGGTCAGCTTACTTTGCTGATCCCCGTGTACCGGGATACAAGTCGGGTGAATCTGCACGAAACAGGGGTTTCCGAACATGGCTCCGCGTTTGTATGCTTGCCATGCGGCACTACCGTTACATCCCATGGCGTTGGTCGACAGGAAGAACACGTTTCCGTATCCACCGGTAGCCAATACAACGGCGTGTGCGCCGAAACGTTCGATTTTTCCGGTCACAAGGTCACGGGCGATAACACCTCTTGCCTTGCCGTCCACGACAACGATGTCAAGTACCTCGTGACGGGTATATGATTTGATTTTTCCTTTTTCGATCTGACGATTCATGGCACCGTAGCAACCCAACAATAATTGTTGTCCGGTCTGACCGCGGGCATAGAACGTACGACTTACTAACGCACCACCGAAAGAACGGTTGTCCAAAAGACCGCCGTAATCACGAGCGAAAGGTACACCTTGTGCGACGCATTGGTCAATGATGGCGTTACTTACCTCTGCCAGACGGTAAACGTTGGCTTCACGTGCGCGGTAGTCACCACCCTTGATAGTTTCATAAAATAGTCTATAAACAGAGTCGTTGTCATTCGTGTAGTTCTTTGCAGCGTTGATACCTCCCTGTGCGGCAATAGAGTGAGCGCGACGGGGTGAATCCTGATAGCAGAATGTGGTCACGTTATAACCTAATTCAGCAAGGCTGGCTGCAGCCGATCCACCGGCAAGTCCGGTACCCACGATGATAACATCTAATTTTCTTTTATTAGCAGGGCTAACAACTCCGATATGTGCTTTATGATTCGACCACTTCTCGGCTAACGGTCCTGCTGGTATTTTAGCATTTAATTCTGTCATAACCTTAATAATTTTAGATTTTAAATTTTAAATTTTAAATTTAGATCGTTGATTCCTGCAATTTAAAATCTACAATCTATAAATTTAAAATTGTGTTAGTTCGCTAGTCCAAGCATGAAATAAAGCGGAATGATGCTGAATCCTGCTGCAATGATGAAAGCGAAAATTTTAGCAACACACTCTAATCTCTTTCTCCATATCTGGTTGCTGAAACCGATGGATTGGAATGCTGACCAGAAACCGTGAGTCAAGTGAAGTCCAAGGAAAATACCGCCTAAAATGTAAAGCAGGCAATAGATTACGCTTGACTGGAATAATCCGGCGACTAACGCGTAAGTGTTTTCCATTTTCACCCCGTCCACGATAGTTTCGGCTAGTGGCGTTCCTAATGAAGGGAATTTGATATTCCACCAGAAGTTCCACAAGTGGATTACAAGGAAAATCAGTACTAATGCGCCTAGAATATACATGTTTCTGGACGACCAAGTACAGTTACCTGCTTGGCTGCGGCGATCGTACTTGATAGGGCGTGCACCTCTGTTTTGAAGAGTCAGGATAGAAGCCAGCACGATATGGAAGATAAATCCGATAGCAAGAATCGGTTCCACGATCTTGATAATAGGATTCGTTGCCATGAAATGGGCTCCAATGTTAAATAACTCTCCACTATTATCTACTATCAACAGTAGATTTAGTGCCAAGTGAACGCACAAAAACGCAATAAGAAAAAGACCTGAAATACTCAGGAGCATCTTTTTCCCAATCGACGATGTTAAGAAATTGCTCATAATGTAGATCTATTTATTTGATAACTATTTGTATTCTGTATTCGTGCACAAAAGTATCTTTTTTTCTGTCATTTTGAACCGCTAAAGCTATTTTAAAATCATTCTAAATATAAAGAATTTTTTCTCTAATGAATGGGTTCATAAAGTTTATAAGGTTTATAAAGTTTATAAAGTAATGGACCCCTGCGGGGCGCTTTGTCCACGGCAGCATAGCTGCCGTTAAACTCTGTCCGAAGGACACCCGTAACCTTATGAACCTTATAAACTTTATGAACTTTACAAACTCTATCTTCCAATCGATTCGTAAATGATTTCTTGAATCTTTGTGCGGATATTCTCCTTCATAAGTTTGGTGTTGAACTCGTTAGGATAAGTTCTGTTGGAAAGGAATATGTAAATCAATTGGTTTTCAGGATCATTCCATGCGATAGCACCTGTAAAACCCGTGTGTCCGTAACTCGTGCAGGGGACTCCGTCACAAGTAGGGCTTGTTCTATCGGGAAGAGTTTCCGGTTTGTCGAACCCCAAACCTCTCCGGTTTTGTTCGGGGGATAGTTGAATAGAAGTGAAAAGGTCGATGGTGGTCGAGTCTATCATCCGCTCGCCACCGTATTGACCGTGATTTAGATACACGCTCATGATTTTTGCCAGATCTTCTGCCGTGGAAAACAATCCCGCGTTGCCTGATACGCCTCCCATTAACGCTGCAAGGGGATCGTGCACGTAGCCTTTTAATTCCGATTTCCGGAATACGTTGTCATTACTGGATGGAATTACCCGATCCATGTCGAGATTCAGATGGGCGTTGAAACCGGAGTTATAG
The DNA here is from genome assembly GCF_959596855.1 of uncultured Butyricimonas sp. Taxonomy (NCBI): domain Bacteria; kingdom Pseudomonadati; phylum Bacteroidota; class Bacteroidia; order Bacteroidales; family Odoribacteraceae; genus Butyricimonas; species uncultured Butyricimonas sp. The sequence goes on along the minus strand of NZ_CAUFYA010000044.1, from coordinate 6,359 downwards.
GCTCCCAGTTTTTTCAGAAAATGATCCCGAAGATACATATCGAAAGGCGTGACTGTTTGTTCCTCCACGATATCTTTAAGTAGGACAAACCCCAGATCGCTGTACGTGTATTTCTTTTGCGGTAATAAGTCCGTGTTCAAGATCAACGAATGGATAGAGTCTTGGAAATGGCGGTGCATATAGAAATGGGGGGAAACCATAAGATAATCCTCCCCGCCTTTAAAGCTGAATGTGCTGTCCCGGTATCTGAAGTTGGGATTAATGTACAAGCGATCTCTGAGTTTCTTCGTGTTTGTCTTCGTGTATCTGGTCGTGAATAATCTTCCTTGCATCTTTTCCCAGTTAATCGCGTGATGGAAGAATGAAAAGGAAGCTTTTAAGCCCGCGTTGTGCAATAATAATTCCCGGACAGTCAAGTCTTTTTTGTTGGACTGTGATATCGCGTAAGAATAACGGGCGATAGGTGTATCCAGAGCTATTGTCTGTTGATCGTAAAGCATCATCACGGCCGGGAGAGTGGCAGCGATCTTCGTGATGGATGCGATGTCGTATATATTATCCGTCGTGTTTGCCTTTTTCTTGTCATAGGTATTGAAACCGAAAGCCTTGTTATATACCACGTACCCGTCTTTAGCCACGAGCACTTGACAACCGGGTGTCGCTTTCTCCCGGATAGCAACTTGACAAATGCTGTCAATGCGGAGTAACGTTTCCGATTGCATCCCGCTAGTCTCCGGTTTATGGTATCCCAAGCGTACTTTTGGAGTTGACAGTCCGGTCCCGACGGGGAAATAGTAGTTGATGCTCACGGGTAATTTCCCGTTCACGTTGATACCCCCGAAAATCGCTTGCGCGACAAATTCTTGCGCCGGGGTGTCATGGGAATAACTCACTAGGATGGCGTCCAAGGGCAGATAACTGTATATATCCAAACCGTAGGGAGTTGCCGGGTGACAGAAAATGACCCGTTTCCCTTTCAATTGTTTCAGTATATTCGATAACGCTTGCGATGCCCCGAACTGTCGGGATGTGGTGTTCCGTGCGGCGCTATTGTACACGATCACGCAATTGTAATCGGATAAATCTTTCAATAATTTTTCTATGGCCTCTTTACTCGCTCCTGCACGAATGGAAAAATGAGAGCAAGGTGCGTATTTTTCCAGCATGTCTTCAAACGCTTTGGCTTTCCTGTCGCCAAAATTGAGGGATGCGATGCGCAACGTATCGAGATGCGTTAGAGGAAGTAATAAGTCTTTGTTCTGTATCAGCGTGATAGCCTCCGCGTAGGTTTCCTGTAATAAAGCTTGATCGGCAGGGGTATTTAACCGGGCGGACAGCATGGTCGTGTCAATCATGCCGGCGTTGGGCAACACGTATTTCTCTTTCGCGGCAAGGACTCGGCGACATTTTTCGTCAATATCTTCTTCCGTGAGAATACCCTTGCGTATGGCTGCTTTTACCTTCTTTACCGTGGCTTCCACGTTTTCGGGGAAAAGCAGGATGTCGTTACCTGCCGACAGGGCTTTGACATCAGCTTCACCGGGAGAATTTCCTTTGGTTACCCCTTTCATGTTCATGGCATCGGTAAAGCATAGTCCATCGAAATGCATTTTTTCCCGCAGTAATTGGGTTACGATGTGACGGGAAAGGGAAGCGGGGATATTCGCCGAATCGTAAGAGGGAACATTCAAGTGCGCCACCATTACACCGGGGATGCCTGCGGCTATCAATTGCCGGAAAGGGTATAATTCCACCGTGTCGATACGGGCGACCGAATGTCTGATAAGAGGTAAGGCAAAATGCGAATCCGTGTCGGTATCCCCGTGTCCGGGAAAATGCTTCGCTACCGGCATGATTTGCTGGGATTCCAGACCTCTGGTATATTGCAGGGAGCGGTTGCCTACCTCGTCTTTTTTCTCCCCGAACGAGCGGATACCGATAACCGGATTTTTAGGGTTGACGTTAATATCCGCGACGGGAGCGAAGTTTACATGAATGCCCATCGTGCGGCATTGTCTGCCGATGGCTTGCCCGATGCGGTATATCAGATTCGTGTCGCGAATAGCACCTAACAGGGTTTGATTTGGGAATTCCATAGCCGGCTTTATACGCCATCCCACGCCACTCTCCGCGTCCATCCCGATCATCAGGGGAATGTGTGCCCGTTGCTGGTAGTCGTTGGTCATCGCGGCTTGTTTACTTGGAGTGCCTTGAAAGAAGATAATACCACCGATATGATATTTCTCGATTGTTGCACCCAATTGCTTCTCGTACAAACTGTCCTTGTTGCTGTACGCGGCAATCATGATCAATTGTCCGATTTTCTCCTCCAAGCTCATGGCATTTAAGGTTGAATCGACCCATTGTGATTGTGAGCGTCCTGCCAAGGGACAAACGAGTAAACAAATTAAACCGAAAAACAGGAAAAAACGCATTAGATTTTAGATTTACGATTTTAGATTGAAGATTCAGTGATTAACAAAAATAACTTGTAACCTGAAACTTGCCGTAGGCAAATGTAACTTGTAACTCGGTTAGTATAGAAAAGTGCGGTAAACAATCTTGTTTGCCGCACTTTTCTATACTAACCGAATAGATTATTTCAACAGTTCAGCAACTTTTTGCTTCAATGCTTCGCCTCTCAAATTTTTGGCGATAATCTTGTTGTTCTCGTCTAACAATAATGTCGCGGGAATACCGGTAATGCTATATAATTTAGCCGGTTCGGATTGCCAACCTTTCAAGTCTGAACCATGTTTCCAGATCAAACCGTCGTCAGCGATTGCTTTTACCCAAGCTTCTTTGTTGTTATCTAAAGAAACACCGAAGATTTCCAAGCCTTTCGGTTGATATTCTTTGTAAAGAGCAACAACATTCGGGTTCTCTCCGCGGCAGGGACCACACCATGATGCCCAGAAATCAACTAATTTCACTTTACCTTTGATGTCATACAGTGAAATAGATTCTCCTTCCGGGGTTGTAACCGTGAAGTTCGGGGCAACTTGTCCGACAGCCGTTTTTTCCAGTTTAGCGATTTGGTCAGCGATCGCTTTTCCTTGAGTGCTTGCTTTTGCATTTTCGCCAAGGAGAGCGAATCTTTCTTTCAATTGCTCGTATTCCATTTGTCCCATGGCAGATGCAATCACGAAAGCGGCTACATAAGTGTCAGAGTTAGCTTTGAGCAATTCAAGTTCTTTTGCTTGAGCGGCTTCAACGATTTTACCAAATTCCTCTTGGATAGCTTGCATTTTAGCTTGATCTTGAGATTGAGCGGCTGCTTGATATTCGCCGTTTAATCTCATTTGCTCTTGCATGATGCCTTGGTTGATCTCTGAGAATTGGTTGAACAATTTTTGAGCCTCACCACCTTCTATTTTCAAGCCGGATTGATCCGCGTTTACCGTGATGTTTGTGTTTTCAAGCATAACCGGAATACCGCCTTGTTGACCGGGGAAAACGATATAAGCCGCGGTGATTCCGTCCACTTTACCAGTGAATTCGAAAGCGCCGTTAGCGATATCTGCTTTAGCCAAAGTATCCACTTTGTTATCCGCGAAAGTTACAAGTGCAGCTTTAGGAACTTGTATCCCTTGAACGTTTCCGGTTACTTTGAAACCGCTTTGTGCGTTGCATGCTGCAAGAGTCATACTAGCAGCAACGATTGATAATAAAATCTTTTTCATGTGTTTTAGTTTTCTTAAATAGATATTTAATATGCCATTAATTAATCTTGGCTTTCATAAACCACAACTCTTTAAAGGCAATGTTTATTCTTAGTTTTACGTATTTTTCCATGATCTGGTTATTACGGTGCGTACCTCTCACTCCGAAGTCCACGGCAACTCCTAGCATCAGTTCTTGGTAAGGTAAACGGATAGGAATTTGCGAGCCGACAGTTACTCCATAGGTGTTGATATTGGTTGAATTGAAATTCAGATGGGATTTAGTGAAATAACCACCTGCCATATATTTATTTCTTTGCCACCAGTAACGTCCTAATGCATTGGGTTGAAAAGAAGTCCCTACGGCTATTTTGTGGTAATTATTGAATTCTTTTTCAGCATCAAATTCCTCGTAAGCAGACATTTTTTGGAAAGTATAATCACCGGAGAAGAACCACTTTTTGTCGTATTGATAAGCTGCTCCGGCAATAATTCTGAACGGGTAAAATACCTTCCCGTTATTCCAAGCTTCATCGTTTAGAGTATAATATTGTCCACTGGTATTACTAATTTTGTTAGCAAGATATGTTTTACGCCCGTGTAACGGAGTCCCGAAATTGAAACTTGTACCTAGTGTAATTTCCGATTTATTTTTGATTTTTATAGGTAATTGTGCTCCTAAAGTGAATAAAGCTCCTTGTAGATGAGTTAGCGTTTGTGTTTTCAAGTAATAACCACTTGTCATAGGTTGCATTATCAAGGTTAGGCGGTCTTCTATTTTGCCAAAAATGTAAGAAACATTTAAGCCTAAAGAAAGTTTCCCTAATTGATAACCACCTCCAATATAAAATTCATTTAATCCACCTTGGCCTTCTAGTTGCTGTAAAGAATATACTGGGTAGTAAGGATCGGCTCCGCTGACTGGGTAGGTGTAATACAAATCGAATCCTCGGTCTGAGCGTTGGGTTAATCCCAATGACATGAATAGTTTGTTATAAATGCGGAAAGCCATGTTTACGGAAGCGTTTTGAGCCACCTTGTAAGTTGCGTGTTGTTTATAAGTTGAGATATCCACGTGTTCACCTGTTATTCCCAATTGGAAATAGAAACGGTTGGAATCTAATGCTGTATATGAAGCGGGATTTAAAAAATTGATATTGTAATTATCACGCATAGCGGCAGAAATACCTCCCATTGCCGTGTATGCACCGTAATTATCAGGTAATAAGCCGAGTGCGTATTTAGAATAAGGTGTTCCGGAATTATTCTGTCCCAACAAACTTGTGGATAAAAAAAGTAGTAAAGCGAAACTTATAAATATATTTTTCATAATCCGTTAATAACAAAAGAGAGTACTTAAATTACTTGTAATTGGCGTAGTAAATTCGTAAAATCGGAGTTTTATCAATCACAATGCGGTCAAAAGTTGTTGCAACTGCTCCAACCATAGTGAGTGTTTCATCATATCCGATTTGTCGGGGTACGCCTGCTAATCCAATCAACAGATTTAGTTGGGGATCTATATCGGAAGCAGAGGTGACTACTGAATTGTAATAATCGGTAATATCAATCACGTATGATTTAGAATCTTGATAGTCAGGATTTGCCTGTAATGTCGCAGTCACTGAATTACCTGCTATGTCTGTTAATGCAGATCTCAAACGTCCGTTGCGGTCTAAACTGAAGACCTGAAGCGTGGTGTTTTTCAATTCCGGAATATCTTCAGCGTTTCCGACAATTGGTTTCAAAACAATTTCAGCTTTTAATATTGTTTTATACGCATCATTATTGGCGATGTAGGGTAGCTTTATCTTGAGTGCATAACCGTTCATCCCTTGGACTACTGCTTGTCCATTTACGGAGAATGGAATGGAGTCCTTCCAATTTACTCCCTCTAACCATGGAGTGGGAGTATGTTTGATATTCGTGAATGAGAAATAAGAGCCTAAAGATGAATTTATTGTAGCAAGTGCTGGTAAAGAAAAACTTCCTGTACTTTGGTCGCTACCCGCATGATAGTGGCAGATCAATGCTGCTTGAGATATATCAATCGGAACTAATACTGTGTTGGTCGAGGATGGAACGATTGTCAATCCTTTAATGAAATCGCGGATAAAATCCATCGGTCTTTCAAAAATAGGATCTTGTGCTTGCATCCGATCGAAAATTTCACGTCCTAGTTCATCGCTTAGTTTGAAATATGCATTCCGGTTTCCAAGTCCCGGGTTGTTGAAATAATCATTGTCAAACCGTATGTTTAATTTTTCTGCCAACGGTTTGTCTGTATCATAGAGCATACTGTCTGTATTAAATATGGCAGGTTCATCATAATTAATTTTAGGGTATTCATTGAGTCTATACAGCGTGTATGTTTGCATATTAACAGTATCTCCGGCAATTAATTTCATTGACGTGTAGTCAAACGGGAAATTCATGGTCAAGGAGTCGTAAATATATCCTTTGTCTACGTCAATTTTCGTTATTCCGCTACTGGCTATTTGGAAATAAGGGGTAGCGGTAACCTCTCCGGTGTACATATCTTTTATATGTCCCAAGGAGAGTCGGCTTGAATTCATTACAGAGGATAAAGTGTAGAGATCCGTGGGAAAAGAATCTAAACGAACTGTAGATGTTTCCGTTATATCAAAAGACTGGATCTCGATAAAACCCTCGGCGGGAATCATCGTGTCCCCAATG